>NZ_AQXW01000001.1 GCF_000376825.1 Demetria terragena DSM 11295
TCCACCGGCGTAAACGTCACATCACCGTTCGGCTCCACCGTGAACGTACCCACATCCGGAACCGTCACCGTGTCAGTCGGGTCACCGTTCTCATCCAACAACGTGGTCTCACCAGGAACAATCGGTGTATCACCCGCAGTGTCGTTCTCCGACGGCGTCAACGTCACCGGAGTATCCAGCGGCGTCGTCTCCTCATCCGGGTTCGCCACCGGCGGGACAGCATCCTGCGGAGTCACCGTAATAGTGACCGTCGAATCAGCCGTCTCGCCGTTCTCATCCGTGATCCGATAGGGAACCGGAGTCGCCTCACCCGTGAAATCAGGAAGCGGAGTAAACGTCACAACACCCTGATCATTCACCGCGTACGTGCCCTCACCCGGCACCGTCAACTCATCAACGGGGTTACCAGCCGGGTCGAGCAACGTCGTCAGCGCGGGATCGATCGGAGCAGAACCCGCGGTGTCGTTATCCAACAACGGCACATCCACCGGAGTGCCCTGCGGGGTGGTGTCCGAATCCGGGGTCGCCACCGGCGGGTCAACTGCCGTCGGAGTCACCGTCACAGTCACCGTCGAATCAGCAGTCTGGCCCTGCTCGTCAGTAATTCGGTAGGGAACCGCAGGCGTCTCACCGGTGAAGTCAGCCTCTGGTGTGAACACCACATTGCCCGTGTCATCGACCGTGAACGTCCCGACTCCGGGATAAGTACGCGTGTCGACCGGGTTGCCCGCGGCGTCCAACAGCGTTGTCAAAGCTGGGTCAATCGGCGACGTGCCCGGGGTGTCGTTCTCGAGCAGCGGGACCGTGACCGGGGTGTTCTGCGGGGTCGTGTCCTCATCCGGGTTAGCCACCGGTGGCGCGGGCTCGGCCGTCGTCACGAATCGCTGGGGAAGGAAGTTCAGGGCGTCCCTGGGGAAGGTGCTGACGAAGTTGCGAAGGATTGCACGACCTACCAGGCCGCCCTGAGTTCCCCCAGCAGAGCGGATCGAAATGCCCGAGGAGTGTTCGGTGACGGCACCGCCGCCACCGGTGTCGACCCAACTCACGCGGGTCGTACCGTCTCCATTGTCGGTCGCAGTGAAGTCGACACGACCAGTCGGATCTCCGAACCGAATATCCATGTCAGCCGGCGCGATCCGGTTGTTCTGCGTGTCGAAGGCTTCAATGTCAACCTGGCCGGTCCTGCCGTCCAGGTCGGAGATCGAGAAGAAGGACGTGGTGACAGTGCCGTTCTCAACACTGGTGTCTTCAGCGATGTCGAGGATGTCCCCACTTACCACTGCAGCGGGCCCTCCCGGCTCGTACGCGATTCCGTTACCGGTCGCACGCGTCAACGCGGTGCCGCTCGTGGTAATCGAGCCGCCCGTCGCGCTGGAGACAAACTGGAACGGGCGATACGTGCCGTTCCCGGTCTGGGTCTGGGAGCCTCGGTTAGTAGCCCCCTCATAGATCTCAGCTGCCTGCGCAGCACTCTGGAGCGCCGCAAAACTCGAGACGACCAACGTGACGATCGCTGCGAGGCGGGTCAGCCACACTGCACCCGGCCACGCCCGGGAGCCACGGCGGGCATCAGGCCCAGGATCTCGCTGATTCCTTGTGATCGGACCGCCCTCGGGCCCTGATCGCGCACCACTCATATCTTCTTCCCTTACCACAGATGTCGGTTATCCAGCGCCCGTTCAGACGCTACCCAGCAAGCGACAAAGTAGTAAGGATGCGCAGCACGCAACAAGACTTCAGTTGCTAATCCGTTCCATTAGATCCTGAAACGTTATGAAGCGTCCGGCATGGGAGATGCGGCGCGGCGGAGGTGCCCAGCTAGGTCTCGATGGCTCAAGTAGCCGAGTTAACGCTGCGACTTCCTCGAACTACGGAAGTCAGCGTTGAGCGTGGAGATCACGTCGAGCGGAATCTCCTTGGGGCAGGCCGATGAGCATTCGCCGATATTGGTGCAGCCGCCGAAGCCCTCGAAGTCGGCCTGGTTGACCATCGACACCACGCGCGAGTCACGTTCGGGCTGACCCTGCGGTGTCTCGCCCAGGTGGGTCACCTTGGCACCCATGAACAACATCGCCGACGCGTTGGGACACGCTGCGACGCAGGCACCACAGCCAATGCACTTGGCGGCCTCAAAGGCCCGGTCAGCGTTGGCCTTCGGGACCGGCACGGAGTGGGCCTCCGGCGCGGCACCGGTGTTGACCGAGATAAAGCCGCCCGCCTCGATGATGCGGTCGAACGCCGAACGGTCCACGACCAGGTCGCGCACGATCGGGAAGGCTTCGGCCCGCCACGGCTCGACGGTGATGGTGTCACCGTCGGTGAAGGACCGCATGTGCAACTGACAGGTCGTGGTGACCTCGGGACCGTGGGCCTCGCCGGAGATCATCAGGCCGCACATTCCGCAGATGCCCTCGCGACAGTCACTGTCGAAGGCCACAGGTTCATCGCCTCGACCGATGAGCTGCTCGTTGAGGACGTCAAGCATCTCCAGGAAGGACATGTCGTCCGTGACGTCTTCGATCGGGTACGTGACCAGCTCGCCCTGGGCGTCCGGGCCGGTCTGTCGCCAGATTTTGAGGGTGAACTTCACTTGTAGCTCCGCTGCTTCAGCTCGATGAACTTATACGTCAGGTCTTCCTTGTGGAGCGTCGGCACCAGCGCGCCGGTGTCCTCGTCACCACCGAAACCCCACGCCGCGACATAGGCGAACTCGTCGTCGTGGCGGAGCGCTTCGCCATCCTCGGTCTGGCTCTCCGCCCGGAAGTGGCCGCCGCAGGACTCGCGGCGGTGCAGCGCATCGATGCACATGAGTTCACCGAGCTCGAGGAAATCGGCGACGCGGCCAGCCTTCTCCAACGACTGGTTGAGGGTGTCAGCGGCGCCGAGCACGCGCACATTGCGCCAGAACTCTTCACGAAGGCCACGGATAAGGCCAATCGCTTTACGCAGGCCCTCCTCCGAGCGTTCCATGCCGCAGTACTCCCACATGACGTGGCCGAGCTCTTTGTGGAAAGAGTCAACGGTGCGTTCACCGTTAATCGACAACAACGTGTCAATGCGCTGCTGCACCGACTGCTGCGCCTCGATGACCTCCGGCGCATCTTCCGCGACCGGCTCGAACGGACCATCGGCGAGGTACTGCCGGATCGTGTTCGGGAGCACGAAGTAGCCATCGGCCAGGCACTGCATGAGCGAAGAGGCGCCCAGGCGGTTAGCACCGTGATCGGAGAAGTTGGCCTCGCCGGCCGCGAACAATCCCGGGATCGTGGTTTCCAGGTCGTAGTCGACCCACAGCCCACCCATCGTGTAGTGCACGGCCGGGTAGATACGCATCGGGACCTTGTACGGCGACTCCCCCGTGATGCGCTCGTACATGTCGAACAGGTTGCCGTACTTCTCCGACACCTGCTCCTCGCTCATCCGCGCCAGCGCCGAGGAGAAGTCGAGGTAGACCCCGCGGCGAAAGTCGCCGACGAGCGGGCCGACACCGCGGCCCTCATCACAGACGTTCTTGGCCTGACGCGAGGCAATGTCGCGCGGCACCAGGTTTCCAAAGGCCGGGTAGATCCGCTCCAGGTAGTAGTCGCGGTCTTCCTCGGCGATGTCGCGCGGGTCCTTGTCGCAATCTTCACGGTTCTTCGGCACCCAGATACGGCCGTCGTTGCGCAACGACTCCGACATCAGCGTCAACTTGGACTGGTGGTCGCCGCTGACCGGGATGCAGGTCGGGTGAATCTGCGTGTAGCACGGGTTGCCGAACAGCGCGCCCTTGCGGTGCGCCCGCCACGTCGCGGTGACATTCGAGCCCATCGCGTTGGTCGACAGGAAGAAAACATTGCCGTAGCCGCCGCTGGCGAGGACGACCGCGTCGGCCAGGTGGGTCTCGACCTCACCGGTCACCATGTCGCGCGCGATGATTCCGCGGGCCTTGCCGTCCACGACGATGACTTCGAGCATCTCGTGCCGGGTAAACGACTGGACCGAGCCGGCCGCGACCTGCCGCTCCATCGCTTGATAGGCACCGATCAACAACTGCTGGCCGGTCTGGCCCGCCGCGTAGAAGGTACGAGCCACCTGAACACCACCGAAGGAGCGGTTGTCAAGCAGGCCGCCATAATCGCGGGCGAACGGCACGCCCTGCGCGACGCACTGGTCGATGATGTTGGTGCTGACCTCGGCGAGCCGGTAGACGTTGGTCTCGCGTGAGCGGTAGTCGCCACCCTTGACCGTGTCGTAGAAGAGGCGGTACGTCGAGTCGCCGTCGTCGTTGTAGTTCTTGGCGGCGTTGATACCACCCTGCGCGGCGATCGAGTGAGCTCGGCGCGGGCTGTCCTGATAGCAGAACGTTTTGACGTTGTAGCCCGCCTCGCCCAGCGTTGCCGCCGCGGCGCCACCAGCCAAGCCAGTGCCGACGATGATGACCGACAACTTCCGACGGTTGGCCGGGTTGACCAGTCGGTTATCGAACTTGGCCTGTGTCCACATCTTCGTGATGTCGACATCGGGAGCCTTGGTGTCGCGGATTGGCTCGCCCTTGCGGTAGAGCCCGTCGACCAGTGAAGTCATGTTCTCGCCTCGTAGTTCAGTAGGCACTTAGTTGATGACGTCGAACAAGATGAGTAGCGGTGGTAGCGCGAAACCGCCAGCGATCACGACCGCTGTCACGGCTCCTGCGGCCTTCCAGACCCGGCGGGAGCCCGCGGACGTGGTCAGCCCGAGCGTCTGCACGGCGCTCCACACCCCGTGGTGCAGGTGCATCCCCAGCGCCACCATCGCGGCGAGGTAGATCAGCGTGACCCACCAGACCTCAAAGGACTCTTGCACCAGGGCGAACGGATTGTTGGTTTCGCCGCCGGTGACGTTGATCTTTGGCGCCGTGAACTGCAGCAGGTGGAAGACCAGGAAGAGCAGCAAGGTCAGCCCACCCCAGCGCATCGTGCGCGAGGTCACGGCGGATTTGCTCTTCTTCACGGCATATTTCTGCGGCCGTGCCGCACGGGCACGCCGCGTCAGAGCGACCGCGGAAGCCACGTGTGCGACCAGCGCGACGATGAGCCCGACGCGCAGAATCCAGAGCAGCCCGGAGTACGGCAGCATCGGCTCACCGATGGTCCGCAAGTGCTCGGCATAGTCGTTGAAGGATCGCTGCCCGGACAGCAACTTGAGGTTGCCGTACATGTGGGCGGCCACGAAACCGATGAACGCGACCCCTGAGACCGCCATGAGCGTCTTCAGGAAGATCGTGGTCCCCTGTTTCGACGTCCGTTGCGCCGCGGAAAGGGTGTTGGTAGCCACGAGGGCACAATACTGCGGACCATCCGTCATACCGTGGTGAGGCAAACCTCACTGAGTGCCGCGAGAGAAAAATTCTCCTCTCCGCCGACACACTGGCTCCATGACGATGACCTGGCCTCTCCTGCACGCTGGCGATGACGGCCCCACGGTGGAGGTCCACGGCCCGCGACGATGGTGGGGCGGCGTCCTCGACGTCGAAGGACTCGCCGTGGGGTCGGTCGCCAGCGCGGTCTCGGCCATCTCGGCTCTGTGCAGCACAAACTTGCCTTGGCCGATGCGCGTGGAACGCGTCGCTGCGTCGTTCACGTCGATCACTGCCCTATCAATCGACGGTGTGCACCCGCCCGGATTCGCCGAAATGTCCGGCTTCTATCGCACTGCGGACGGCTGGATCCGCGTTCACGCGAACTACCCACATCATCGCGAACGGCTTCAGCAGGCGCTGAGCGCCACGACGCGTGATGAGATCCAGGCCCGGCTCGGCGAGATGTCATGCAGCGACGCCGAGCGCGAGATCCGGGCCGTTGGCGGCATCGCCGCCGCGGTCCGGTCCCGCGCCGCATGGGTGGCCAGTGAGCAACACCGGGCGAACCGGGACCGTCCATGGATCTGCTTCGAGGAGTCCACTGACACCAACACCAGGGCAGCATGGACCCCTCGGAGTGACCATGAGCTGCCGCTGTCCGGGATGCGTGTCCTCGACCTCACCCGCGTCATCGCCGGGCCGTCGGCGACTCGCTTCATGGCCGCGCTCGGCGCCGACGTGCTACGCGTCGATCCGCCCCACCTGCCCGAGTTGCAGGATCAACACGTCGATACCGGATTCGGCAAACGTTCGGCGCTCGCTGACCTACGCCGCCCGGAATCGGTGGACCAGGTGCACGAGTTGCTGACCCGGGCAGACGTACTGTTCCTCGGCTACCGCCGCCACAGTCTGGCTGCGGCCGGCCTCACCGCCGAGCAGTTGCGCGAGCGCCACCCGCACCTCGTCGTGGTGACCCTCGACGCCTGGGGGTCGTCCGGCCCGATGGAGCACCAGGTCGGCTTCGACAGCATCGTGCAGGCCGCGGTTGGTATCGCCGACGACTACCGCAAGCCAGACGGGTCTCCAGGCGCGCTCCCGCTTCAGGCGCTCGACCACGCGAGTGGCTACGGCATGGTCACTGCCGCCGCGCAACTCCTCGCGGCTCGCGCCCGGGGAGAGGGCGCAGGCTCGGCCCAACTGTCCCTCGCGCGAACGGCCGACCGGCTGTACGCCATGACGGCGCCAGATGCAGCTATCGAGTCGCTACAGCCGGTCGAGACGTTCCGGGTCGACAGTGCGTACGGGCACCTTGAGTTCGTGCCACCCCCTGTCGACTTGCCCGACCGGCCACTGGCGTATCCGTCGCCGCCGAGCCGCTATGGCGCGGATGAACTCGGCTGGAGACCTCGGACGAGGTGAGGCACGGAGGTGGGGTTTCGATACGCCCGCTCGTTCCTCACGGGCTACTCAACCAGCGGATTCTGGCTCGTTCCTCACGGGCTACTCAACCAGCGGATTCTGGCTCGTTCCTCACGGGCTACTCAACCAACGGATTCTGGCTCGTTCCTCACGGGCTACTCAACCAACGGATTCTGGCTCGTTCCTCACGGGCTACTCAACCAACGGATTCTGGCTTGTTGCTCACGGGCTACTCAACCAGCGGGATCTTCAGGGCCAAACGCGAACCGCTCGACCGGACGCCAGACCTGGTCATCGCCGTGCCGGTACAGGTCGAAGCCATCCACCTCGAAGGCGCACCGGAACGTCGCGAGCGCCTCGAAGGCCCGATCGAGTGCTGCGTCGGCCAAGCCCTGCGCGATCGTCACGTGCGGGTGGTAGGGAAACTGCAGCTCTCGGGAGACCGGGCCGCTACGCACGGCCGCCTCGAGTCGTTCGCAGTGCCCGATTCCCTCGGCGACAGCCACAAAGACCACCGGGGAAATCGGGCGGAAGGTGCCGGTGCCTTGCAACGTCATCCGGAACGGCTCGGCTCCGGCCGCCACCGTGCGCAAATAATCGTCCAACTCGGGCATCGCGTCGACTGCCACCTCGGTCGGCGGCATCAGCGTCACGTGCGTGGGTACGGCATCAGCCAGCGGGTCCCCCGCGTGGTGGCGCGCAGCCTGCAACTGGTCGCCATACGGGCTCGGCACCGGAATGCTGACCCCAACGGTGTGCACTCCCCCAGAGCGCGCGTTCACCGGCCGAGGGGCACGAAGCCCACTGCGTCGTAGACACGGGCCAAGGTCGCGCCCGCGACCTCTCGTGCGCGTTCAGCGCCACGGGCCAGATGCGCGTCGAGTTCGGCAGGGTCGGCGAGCAAGTCGTCGACGCGTTCCTTGAATGGCGCCTGGACCACTGCGACTTGCTCGGCCACTTCGCCCTTGAGCGCGCCGTATTTGTTCTCGCCGGCAAAACGCTCGACCAGCGCCTCGATGCTCTCGCCCGACAACGCGGAGTGAATCCGCAACAGGTTGGCGATTCCGGGTTTTGCCTCCGGGTCCCACCGCACGTCGTTGTCGGTGTCCGTAACGGCCGACTTGACCTTCTTCGTGTTGGCCTTGGTGGTGTCCAGCATCATCAGATTTCCGGACTGGTTCTCGGCGGACTTGCTCATCTTGGCCGTCGGCTCAGCCAACGACATGACCTTGGCGGTCTCCGCGGGGATGTGCGCCCGCGGCACGACAAAGGTGTCGCCATAGCGCGCGTTGAACCGCTGCGCCAGGTCGCGGGTGAGTTCCAGGTGCTGGCGCTGGTCTTCCCCGACCGGCACCGCCTCGGTGTTGTACAGCAGGATGTCGGCTGCCATCAGCATCGGGTACGTGAACAACCCGACCGTGGCGGCGTCCTGACCGCCTTTGGCCGATTTGTCCTTGAACTGGGTCATCCGCGCCGCTTCGCCGAAACCCGCCAGACAGTTGAGTACCCACGCCAGTTGTGAGTGCTCGGGCACGTGGCTTTGCACGAAGACCGCTGAACGCTGCGGGTCTACACCCCCAGCGATGTACTGCGCGGCGGTGACGCGGGTCCGCTGGCGCAGGTCAGCCGGATCCGGACCGACCGTCAGCGCGTGCTGATCGACCACACAGAAGTAGGCCTCGAAATCTTCCTGCATCCGCACCCAGTTCACCTGGGCTCCGAGGTAGTTGCCGAGGTGGAGCGAATCATGGGTGGGCTGCATGCCCGAAAGGAGGCGAGGTCGCGACATGGAGGGGATTGTGTCAAGAGCGAACTCGGCGGTGCCATCGCCCTCACCTATATCCCGCATCACAAGTTCCTTCTTTACGAGGAGGCACCTCACCTGCTTCAGTCAAGCCACCACCGGAACACGCTGGTGGCGGCAGGAGGCCGAGTAGTGAGTTGGTTCGACGAACGCCCATGGACTGCTTTACGTCCGGCCGATGCCCCGACGCCGGGGCCCGCGCCGCCCACGACCCTCGACCTGTTGAGCGCGGCAGTGGCAGAGCACGCCGCCGAGCCTGCGCTGCGCTATCTCGGGTCGACCGTGACCTACGCCGAACTGGATGAACTCACCGACGGTGTTGCGGCGTACCTGAAGTCCGAAGGCTTCGCTCCCGGGGAGCGCCTTGGGCTCTATCTGCAGAACGTCCCCCAATTCGTCATCGCACTGTTTGGCGCGTGGAAGGCCGGCGGGGTGGTGGTGCCGTTGAATCCGATGTATCGCGACGAGCTGGACCACATCCTCACCGATTCGGCCGCTACCGCGATCGTGTGCGGTGACAAGGAATGGGCCGAGCACGTCGGTGAGCGCGCGCGGGCTGCCGGGGTACGCATCGGGATCACGACCAGCCCGCTCGATCTGCAGGTCGGGGACGACCCTCGTCTGTTCGCCGGGAGAGAACGGGTCCAGACCTCATGCGCCGATCTGCTCGAGGTGGCCCGGGCCAAAAGCGGATCGCCCGTCGCCGCACCAGATTTACAGCCCTCGACCCCGGCGCTCATCTCCTACACCTCGGGAACCACCGGCCGTTCCAAGGGGGCGGTCAACACCCACCACAATCTCACCAGCAATGCCTCGATGAGCCGTCGTTATACGGCCGCGGAAGCAGGGCCCATCCTCGCCCTCGCACCCCTGTTCCACATCACCGGAATGGTCGCTCAGGTGCTGACGGCCGTCGACCACGGCGTCGAACTGGTGCTCGCCTATCGCTTCCAGGCCGCCGTCATGCTCGAGCAGATGCGGACTCATCGACCAGTGGCCATGGTCGGCCCATCGACGGCATACACCGCGATGCTCGCCCACCCCGACTGCGGCCGGGACGCCTTCGAGTCGGTGCAGACCGCGGTCTCCGGCGGCACCCCATTGCCGCCGGCACTGCTGGCGAAGGTCGAGGAACAGACCGGCCTCTACCTGCGCAACGGGTATGGCCTGACCGAGACGACGGCCGGCGCGGCGAACGTCCCGCTCGGCTTGCGCGCGCCGTACGACGCCGTGTCCGGAACACTCGCGGTTGGCCTGCCATCGGCGGAGACCGTGATCCGGATCGTCAACGACCAACGCCAGGACCTCGGCCCTCGCGAGATCGGCGAGATCGCGATCGACGGCGACAACGTCGTGCCGGAATACTGGAATCGCCCGGACGCCACGAAGGAGAGCATCCCCGACGGGCGCCTCTACACCGGCGACATCGGGTTCATGGATGAAGACGGCTGGCTCTACGTCGTCGACCGCAAGAAAGACATGATCAATGCCTCCGGCTTCAAGGTGTGGCCACGCGAGGTCGAGGACGTGCTCTACAGCCACTCGGCTGTCCGTGAGGCCGCTGTCGTCGGGGTTCCCGACACCTATCGCGGAGAGACCGTCGCGGCGTACGTCAGCCTGAGCGAAGGCCACACTCTTACCGCAGAAGAGGTCATCGACTTTTGCCGGGACCGGCTCGCCGCATACAAAGCCCCCCGACAGGTCACCGTGTTGGAGGAACTACCCAAGACTGAAAGCGGCAAGATCCTGCGACGTAGCCTGCGGAGCGTGACCGACGAGCCCAGCACATGACCTCGAGTAAGGCTGCGACCGAGACCGCCATCTCGGTGGCCGATTTGGCCCATTTGGATGAGGTCGGCACCGACGTCTTTCGGGCCCCGCCCCTCGCGACCGAACTGACGCGAACTTTCGGAGGCCAGGTGGCCGCCCAGGCAGTGGCCGCTGCGATGCGTACCGCGCCCGACCGGCGGATCAACTCATTGCATGCCTACTTCCTACGAGGAGGCAAACCCGACCAACCAGTGCGGGTCACGGTTGACCGAGTGCGCGACGGTAGGTCCTTCACGACACGGAGCGTGACCTGCTGGCAGGACGACGTGGAGATCTTCACCATGATCGCTTCTTTCCACGTCGGCGACGATGGGTTCAGCCACCAGCAGGTGGCGCCGAATGTCGTTTCACCAGAACGGATCTCGCCGGCAGGCGATACGGAACTGCCACGGAAATTGCGCGCCGAATGGGCGCTATGGGACCAGCGTCTTGTCCCGGCAGACGACGAGTCTTTTCCGCGCCGACGGCGCATGTGGATTCGCTACCGCGGCGAGATCGACGACGACCCGACAACCCACTTGGTGGGTCTGACGTTCATCAGCGATATGGGCATGGTCACCGCGGCCCACATCCAGCACCCGGATCAGCAATCCACCACGCAGAATGCCTCGCTTGACCATGCGGTGTGGTTTCACCGGCCAGCTCGAGTGGATGAATGGTTGCTGTTCGACCAGACCAGCCCGAGCGCAGAATCAGGACGAGCCTTCACCACCGCGTCGGTCTTCGACACCTCCGGAATCCTCGTGGCGTCGATTACTCAGGAGGCCATGGTCCGCAGACTCCGGACCAACTGACCCCGAGCGGCCTACCGAGGCGAGGGCGACCGCCTCCTCCTGGAAGGCTCGCGCCCACGGGCTGAGCAAGCCGGGGCGATGGACCATCGCGAGCACGAAGATGATCGTGGGCTCCATGAGCCGTACGGCGACGCCTGCCGGCGCATCGGCCACCTGCGACTCGGTGATCCAGCACATCACCCCGCCCTCGGCGATCAGCGGGAGCACCATCTGACGGTGCGTGGTGACCACTCCAAGCTGAGTCCGGCGGCCCGCGTGACGCAAGGCGGACTCGACCAGACTCCGAGACACCGCGCCAGCGTTGACCGCCACAACCGGGATGTTTGGAATGTCTTTGAACGACAAGGGATCTGGCAGCCCCGCCGCCACGGACGAAGGTAGCGCGAGATACATCGCGTCCTCCAGCAGTGGCTCGGCGACCAGCCCCTCGGCAACCCGCAATCTCCCCTCGTCGTCGGTCTGGCAATAACCCAAGCCGAGGTCGACCGACCCAGAGCGCACCAGTCGAGCAAGTTCTGCCTCGGTCACGCATTCGCGCAATCGGAAGGTCACGCTTGGGAAGCGGCGGCGTACGCGCCCGACCACGTCGGGTAGCGGCGCGTTGAATGCCTGCGGGAGGGCAGCCACCTCCAGATGCCCTCCGAACAGGCCGGCGTGCTCGGCGACCGAGGCTCGGGCGGTGGCCACATCGCGCACCAACCGACGCGCTGGCTCGATGAGTTCTCGGCCGGCATCAGTCAAGACCATGCCTCGGGAGGATCGATGGAACAACGCATCGCCCAACTCGCGCTCCAGGGTGCGAATGGACTGCGACAGGGACGGCTGAGCCAGGCCTAGCGCCGTCGCGGCACGCGCGACCCCGCCGTGGTTGACCACGGCGAGGAAGTGCTCGGTCTGTCTCAGATTCACCCGGACAACCTTCCACGGGATGGGTCGGGCTCGATGGGTCCTGGCGGGCGCGCCGTAGGATCGGTCGGTGGACTCTCGCCACCTCGCCAACTTCTTGGCCGTCTTCGATTATGGCAGCGTCACTCGAGCGGCCGAGGCACTCTATATTGCCCAGCCTGCGCTATCCCAGTCGCTGCGTGCACTGGAAGATGAGCTCGGTGTCGCGCTGTTCCGCCGCACGCCCAAAGGTATGTCGCCCACGGGCGCTGGTCAGGCCCTGGTTGGGCCCGCACGGCAGGTGCTGGCGAGCACGTCCGAGATCGATCGGCTCATGGCGAGCCTGCGCACATTGCATCGTGGTCGACTCACGCTGGCGTGTCCGACCACGCTCGCCGAAGATCCGGCCGTCGCGCTCGTGGCGCGCTACCGCAGCGATTACCCGGGCCTGGTGGTGGACATCCGCGAGCCGGACCCCGGAGAGTCCGTGGCGACGATGCTGCTCCTCGGCAAGGCCGACCTCGGGATCGATCTGCTGCCGCACCATGAGCCGCGCCTTGCCGACCTCACACTGGGCTCACGGGAGGCGGTTCTGGCGTTGGCGCCTGGTGTTGAGTTCGCGGGCACGGAGATTGATCCCCAGGCAGCCGCCGACTTGCCGTTGGTGTGCGGGGCCTCCACCAGCGCCCTGCGTGCCGACCTTGAGGCCTGGTTCGCCGCCGCTGGCTGTGCGATGACAATCGCGGTCGAAACGGATCTGGAAGACCATCTTCATCGCTTCATCGCCAGTGGGGCAGGTTCGGGGTTCATCCCAGCGGACCGCGCGGCGGCAGCGACCCAGCAGGGTTTGCGGGTGGTCAGTCCGCGTCCGCGATTGCGTCACGATTTTGGTCTTCTGTGGCTCACGTCGAGCGCCTCGCGAGCCGCCCAGGCGATGGTTGACCAGGCCCGGGCGACCACCAATCGCAATCAGGATGCGGCGATACGCTGATTCGCCTCCGCTAGCACGTCTCTGTCCCGCTCGGGATAGGCGGTGAGGTGGAGCAATACGCCACCTGCCGCGCTGGCCAGGCCGAAGACCATGAAGGCCAGGCCGTACCCCTCCACTGGCGTGTCCGCCCCATCCACCAGCATCCCTGTCAGCCAGGGCCCCACCAGGCCACCGGTCGTGTAGATCGCGACGAATAACCCCACGATCGAGGCGACCTGACGGTCCGGAGCGATGTAGGAGACGACCGCGATCATGAGTGGGAAGGCGAGCACAGCCATGCCGTAACCGACCACCACGAGTGCCAGCGGGAACGCCGAACCCGGCACGAACGGAATCGCGACGAGCATGAGTCCGCCGATGGTCATCACGACCGCCGAGATAGAGATCCGGCTAGCGCGCTCGGTCGCGCCCTTGGCCGACAACCGATCCGCCACGTACGAGCCGAGCAACATGATCGCCATGCCGGACACGCTGGGCAGGGCAAACAACAGACCCGAGTTGACCCGGCTGTATCCCAGGCCCTCTTCAAGGTAAGACGGCAGCCAGGTCAAGATCACGGCGACCTGGGCATACAACGCGAACATCCCGAGCAGCCCGCCCCAAAATGTTGGCCGCTTCATCACCATCAGCAGGGGTACGCCGCGCCGCTGTCCCTGCTTCAGCGCCGCCGCACGTGCGGCCCGCGCAGCGTAGGGACCCTCTTTGCCGATCAGCAGCCAGACGGCGGTCCAGACCAAACCGACGATGGCCATCGCGACGAAGGCGGCCTTCCAGCCCCAGGCCGCGACGATCAACGTCAGGGCAGGCGCGAGCGCGATCTTGGCGATCGACGTTCCGGAGGTGATGAACGCGGCGGGCAGTCCACGCTTCTGCGCCGGGAACCAACTGAACGCGATGCCGTTGCACATGGCCGACGCGGGCCCCTCGAAGAAGCCGAGCATCAGGCGACTGGCGAGGACACCCGCGAAGGACGCCGCGATCAACACGGGCAACTGGGCGATCGACCAGGTCACTGCGAGCACGGCTAGCCCAATGGTGAGGTGCAGTCGGTCGGCGATGAGGCTGCCGACCAGGGCGGTCACTAGGAAGGTGGCATAGAACGCCGATCCCATGAAACCGATGTCGGCGTTGGTCAGCCCGATGTCCTCGGCCATCGGCCGGGCCACGATGCCAAGCACCGCCTTGTCGGCGAAGCTGATGGCCGCGAGCAGCGTAACCATGATGGTGATGCTCCAGGCGCGTCGTGGCTCAAGGACGACCTCACCGTTCGGATCCAGCACCTCGGGGGCTTTGTCGGCGATCGCCATGAGCGCTCCTCCACATCGAGTAATGCCTCGCAAACTATGTGGTGGAGGTCACATAGGGCCAAGACGCGCCATCAGTCTCGGAGAGAGGCTGCGCTTATGGCTCTATCGGGTTGCAGAACGGACGCGATGGTCGGCTGGTCAGTAGTGCAGGCCGATCTGAGCGCGTACCTCATCCATCGTGCGCATGATGGCCAGCGACTCAGCGAGCGGCATCGCTGGCGACTCCCGCAGCCCGGCTCGAAGGCAGCGCATCACCTCAGCGGCTTCCAGGTGCAGTCCGGTCCCCGGCACCTGCTGGTCGAATTCCTCGATCACCTCGTCGTGCCGATCGATCACCCGAAAACTGGTCGGCGCATAGAAGGTCCGGTCGATCTCGATCCGTGCGTGGGTGCCATTGATTGCCGCGCGATTGCCGGTGACGGCGGCCAGCGTGCAGGTCAATACCGCCTGGGCGCCGCCCTCGTAGCGCAGCAGGGCCGAGGTCTGGGCATCGACCCCGGTGAAGGCCGGGTCGCTCACCGCGACGACTGAGGTCGGCGCGCCGAGCACCATGGAGGCGAAGGACACCGGATAGATGCCCAGATCCAGAAGTGCGCCACCTCCGAGCTTGGGGTCGAACAATCGGGACTGCGCGTCCTCCTCAAACCATTGGCCGTGCTCGGCGGTCACTGACACGACCCGGCCAAGCGTGCCCGCCTGCAGGATCTCCCGCACCCGCGTGATGTGTGGGAGGAACCTGGTCCACATGGCCTCCATCAGGAAGGTGCCGCGCCGTGCCGCCGCGTCAATCAGTTCGTGGGCCTGGGCGGCGTCCATGGTCATCGGCTTCTCCACCAACACGCCTTTTCCGGCCTCAATCGCCTGCAGGGCGACCTCATGATGAGCCGGATGCGGGGTGGCGACATAGACCACGTCGACGTCAGGGTCGTTGACCAGCGACCGGTACGTGTCGTGCTGGTTCGGGATGCCGAACTCCTCGGCGAAGCGCTGCGCCGAGTCGGCCGTACGCGACCCGACGGCCACGACGTGTGCGTCCGGGAGGTGCTGGAGGTCGCGGACGAAGGATCGCGCGATCCCACCCGTCGCGGCGATTCCCCAGCGGACAGGACGATCAGCATCTGCGGCGGTCATCCCGGCAGACTAGCGGTGCGCCTGCTCAGCCTCGGCGGACTGTCGTGACCAGGTGCGTACGGCTCGGGCTGGGCGGCACAGAGGAGAACCCGAAGCGACACGGCGGATCAACCGGCGCCAAATCGCCGAGGTCGGCATCCGCCCAGGTGCCAGTCACCGACACGACCGCATGGATGTCCGTGGCGCCGTAGCACTCCCGCCGACCGCCACCGGCAGTCCCTCGAGTTCGCACGCCCCGCAAGAACATTCGCGCGATGGGGTCGGTGACGGCACACCACGCTGGCGCGGTGGCGACCTGCCGCGGCACGAGGCGGAGAATTCGCCCGAGGGGCGTGCGCTTCCCATACCCGACGTGCACGTTCAGACTTTTAGACCGAAGGGTGAAGCCCGAGGCAACGCCCTCGAGCTCGATATCCTCGATCCGGACCTCATCGAACGTATAGGTCGCAGCCACGAAGTCGGCCACCCGCGGGTGTGGCGCGAGCAACACCCGGTGACCATCGGCGTCCTCCACCATCACGTCGGCGAAGTCTCCCCACGGGCTCTCGCGCCAGTGCCCGACGACCAAACGCACACCCGTCGTCGTGCCGACACCGGTAATGGTCCCGATGAATCGGTCACCTGTTGTCGTGGGCCGCGCCCGCCAATTCCGCACTCAGGCGGGTGCGAATTCGTCGATCAGCGGCACGACGTCCGCAATGGACTCACACACCCGCGTCGGCACGAAGGGGTGCCGTTCGACATCGGCTGGTCGCGTCGAACCACTCAGCACCAGGATCGTGCGCAGCCCAGCCTCCAGGCCGCTGACCACATCGGTGTCCATCCGGTCGCCGATCATCACCGTGGTCTCGCTATGCGCATCGATGCGGTTCAGTGCACTGCGCATCATCAAGGGATTGGGCTTGCCGACGTAATACGGGTCCACCCCCGTCGCCTTGGTGATGAGAGCGGCGATCGAGCCGGTGGCTGGCAGCGACCCTTCGGTCGAAGGCCCGGTAGCGTCCGGATTCGTGGCGATAAAACGAGCACCGGCCTCGATCAGCCGAATCGCCCGGGTGATCGCCTCGAACGAGTAGGTCCGCGTCTCGCCCAGGACGACGTAATCAGGCTGCCGGTCGGACAGCACATAACCCACGTCGTGCAGGGCAGTGGTCAAACCGGACTCACCCAGGACGTACGCCGACCCACCTGATCGCTGGTCATCCAAGAACTGTGCCGTCGCAAGCGCCGAGGTCCAGATGGCCTTCTCCGGGATATCAATGCCGGAGTTGGACAACCGAGCGCGCAGGTCGCGTGGCGTAAAGATCGAGTTGTTCGTCAGGACGAGGTAGCGCCTGCCGGTCTCTTGCAACCGAGCCAGGAAGTCAGCAGCTCCCGGAATGGCCGACTCCTCGTGCACGAGGACACCGTCCATATCCGTCAACCAGCACTCCACCGGCTTACGCGTCGTCATGGGATCCTCGCTCAGGCCATTTCCTTCTGGAGGTTTTCGTCGATGGCCGCCAAGAAGTCCTCGGTGTTGAGGAAGGCCTGATCCGGCCCGATCAGCAGCGCAAGATCCTTGGTCATCTTGCCCTCCTCGACCGTCTCGATGCAGACCCGCTCCAGCGTCTCGGCGAACTGAGTGACCTCGGGAGTCCCGTCCAACTTGCCACGGTGAGCCAGACCCCTGGTCCACGCAAAAATCGACGCGATCGGGTTGGTCGAGGTCGGCTTGCCCTGCTGGTGCTGGCGGTAATGGCGAGTCACCGTTCCGTGGGCAGCCTCCGCCTCGACGGTCTTGCCGTCAGGCGACATCAGCACCGAGGTCATCAGACCCAACGAGCCGAAACCCTGTGCCACCGTGTCGGATTGGACGTCGCCGTCGTAGTTCTTGCAGGCCCAGACATAGCCGCCCTCCCACTTCAGCGAGGCGGCAACCATGTCGTCGATGAGTCGGTGCTCGTAGGTCAAACCGAGCGCCTCAAACTTGTCCTTGAACTCGGTGTCGAACACTTCCTGGAAGATGTCCTTAAAGGCACCGTCATAGGCCTTGAGGATCGTGTTCTTGGTCGACAAGTAGACCGGCACCTTGCGCTGCAGACCGTAGTTGAGCGAGGCCCGGGCGAAGTCGCGGATTGAGTCGTTGTAGTTGTACATCCCCATGGCAACGCCACCGTCGGGTCCAAACTCGGTGACCTCGTAGGTCTGCGCTTCGCCACCGTCAGAGGGCTCATACGAGATGGTCAACTTACCGGCGCCAGGGACCTTGAAGTTCTGGGTCTTGTACTGGTCGCCGTGGGCGTGGCGGCCGATGATGATCGGCTTGGTCCACCCCGGGACCAAGCGGGGCACGTTGCTGATGATGATCGGCTCACGGAAGATCACGCCGCCCAAGATGTTGCGGATTGTGCCGTTAGGGCTCTTCCACATCTCTTTGAGCCCGAATTCTTCCACCCGGGCCTCGTCCGGGGTGATCGTGGCGCACTTGACGCCCACGCCGTATTTCTTGATGGCCTCTGCCGAGTCGACCGTGATCTGGTCGTCGGTCGCGTCGCGGCTTTCGATACCCAGGTCGTAGTACTTCAAGTCAACATCGAGGTACGGGTGAATCAGGCGATCCTTGATGAACGTCCAGATGATGCGCGTCATCTCGTCACCGTCGAGTTCGACGATCGGGTTCTTGACCTGAATTTTCTGCATGTGTGGATTGCTCCTGTGGGAACGAGGCTTTTCGGGTGGCGCGATGGGTCCGAGCACCGCTGTCAGCCTATCGTTTGGGGCTCTGCACGCTCTCAGGAGGCCATCCCTGTCGACGTTATCGACCTGATATCAGCATTGTCGCCTCCGAACTCCCCATTTCCGTCGGAGACTCGATACCCTTTCTGTGCACGGTGTTCACAGTCCAGGGCAGGGACGGAAGGAACGACATGCACTTTTCAGGCCGTCGGCCAACAGGAGGTCGACCATGACACGCGTACGTTCGGCGGGAGCCTACTCCCGCGCACAGCGCCGCCACCTTGAAACCGTTGAAGAGGTCAAGGAAATTGCGCGCGAGCGCCTTGTCGAAGATGGTCTCTCCGGACTGTCACTGCGTGCGATCGCACGCGACATGGGAGTGGTTCCGTCCGCTCTCTACCGCTACTTTCCCAGCCATGGACACCTGCTCGATGCCATCGCCGACGACGCCGCAGCGTCCATGCTCGACTACGTCGAACAGGCGATTGCAGCCCGCCCAGAAGACGACCATGTCGGCCGCTGGCTCGATGGCCTACGGGCCTACCGCCGGTGGGCGCTTGAGCACACGCCAGGCTATTCGCTCAACTTTGGCGACCTGTCCGGCGAACGTTCCGGCTCGGGGGACCCGGATGCCGTCGTGCGTCGACTCATCGAGATTATCGGCGCGGTCGTGGCGAATGCTGGCGCGGCGGGGGCACTGGACGACGTACGGATCGGCATCGTTCGCCAGTTGGTGAGCCACCTGGACGAGAACTATGACGAGAGCGAGCAGACGCCCGCACACGTCATGGCCTCGGCCTTATCTGCGTGGTCAGCGGTGCACGGCACAGTGGCCCTTGAAGTCAGCGGCCGCATCCCCGATTTGGGAATCGACCCTGACGACTACTTCGAGGCTCAACTAGTCGGCATCTCCCGCGCCATTGGCTTTCGGCTGAACTAACAACAAGCTCCGTGCCGTCTCGCTCGCTCCGCGAGCGGGACGGGCCGGGTGCGGGAAACTTAGCGCCGCTTGGACCATGGCGTACATCACCGGGAGTAACGGCACCAGAGTCGGTGCGTCGTGCTCGGCGTAGAACTCCAAGACCCATCGCGTGGCATCCGGTGCGTACCCACCGACCACGAGGATCTCAGCCATCTCACTGGAGGCCAGTCGCCGTTGCAGGGCTGCGGGCCCGGTCATCGCGTTCGCATGGAGACCGAAACCGTCGACCACCGGTCCGAGGCGTAGGTCAAATTCAGCGTCAGGCGGAGTGACGGGGCGCAGCATGTGACGGTGGACCAGATGGGGCTGGCCGGCCGGCTCATCACTAAACGCACTCCAACCGGGCAGGTCTAAGCCCTGCGCCACCAGGTCAGCCACGACGGCCAGCCGGTCGCGGGTTGAGTCGCGCTCCATCCGGTCGAGCGCATGAAGCCCGCGATGAAGAACGGCCGCGTGAAGGTGCGGATCAGGCGGTACGTCTCGTGTTGGCATGCCCCTCCTTCACATCGCCCGCCTTGACGGTACGCCCCCGCGCACTGATGTACCGGCGTTCTCACCGGAATCGTTGGGAAACCCCAACTGCGGCACACGCTATCGCCAACGTTCCACCGGCCGCTACGGACCGCCAGGACTCAGCGGGCCGCGGCGCGTCCAACGCGACGCAAGGTCTCCCTGGCCAACGACTCGACGGAGTCGACGATGCGTGCATCCCGGTGCAAGCCATGCTCGTCGTAGGCGACGGAGAGTTCGGTACATCCCAGGATGACCGTGGAACACCCGTTGGCCACCATGCCCTCGACGAGCCCCAGGAGCGACTCGATGTCGGAGGCCTGGCCCGCCTTGACCTGGTCGTAGATGAGGTGAGTGACGACACGTTGCTCGGCATCGGTCGCGTCCACCGGGACCATCCCGAGGTTCTCGAGCGCGCTGCGGTAGAGACCGGCAGCGCGAGTGCCCTCGGTTGCGAGGACACCGACGGTCGGCGGTTTTCCGGTGGCCCGCACGCGCTCAGCCGCAGCGCGTGCGGTCACGTCGACGATGTCAATCAACGGCACGCTCACCTGTTTTGACAGGCCCCGCATGAACGGGTGTGCCGAGTTGCATGGGACGGCGACGATCTGGGCACCCAGGTGTTCTAAGCGCTGGGCATCAGCCAGCAGCACCGGCGAGGGATCGGCCGCATTGGGATCGGTGAGCGCTGCCGTGCGATCAGGGGTGGTTGCGTGGCTCAGGAGAATCGCGTCGACGTGCTCTTGGTCGCTCGCCGCCTTCGTGAGCAGCGTCAGCACCCGCAGGAAGGTTGCACCCGCCAACGGGCCCATACCTCCCATGACGCCGACGACGGGGTCGGCCCAGCCCTGGTCCGGGCTCACCCGTGCATCGAAAGTCATGACGCTCTCCGCGCCTTCTTCGGCGGGTAGACCCGCAGATATTTGCGCACCTGATTGGCGCCGTAAGCCAAGACATACGCAAACCGCTTTGGGTGCGGGTCCTTGGCGTACATCATCGGGTTGGTGACCTTGCCGCGCACCACGAGCGAGGCGACCCGCCTGCGCAGGTCGGCCGACAGATAGGCCATGACCAACGGAACCGGGAGCGAGGTGTAGAGCTCCTCACCCTGGGATTCCAGCAACTCAGGTTCACCCGACAGGTCGGAACCGAGTAGGTATTCCTCGACGTAATAGCGAACCGGGTTGATCCCGCTGACGTTGACATAGAAGTTGGATCGACCCAGCCGCGGGTTGAGCTCGAAGAACTTGGTCTTACCGTCGCGCGGATCGAATTTCAGGTCGAAATTGGCAAAGCCTCGCCAGCCCACGTGCTCCAGGAGGCGCCGCGCCTCCTCGACCACGGCGTGGTCCTGACCGGTGATGATGGCGGCCGGGACCCCGAGGGTCGCGGGCAGGTGTTCTTCAAGCAGGACATCGCCGTAGGAGGCCATCCGGACCGTGCCGGTGCGATCGCAGTAGCACGTCAGGATCCGCATCCCGTCGTCCCCACCGGGAATCATGTCCTGAAGAATGAATGTCCCCGGGTAGCCACTGTCATGGACCCGCTGCATGAGGTCGTCCAGCTCAGCGCGATCGGCCGCTGTATGCACCTTTTGCTTGCCCGGAAAGTCGTATCGCTCGTAAAGGGCGCTATTGCCGGTCTTGGCAATGATCGGAAACGCCAGGCCGTCCAGCAGCGTCGTGTCGGCGAGGTGCTCTTGGTGCCGGCCGAGGTCGTACACCACCGTCGTGGGGTGGGCGATGTCGAGTTCCGCGCAGACCTGAGCGAAGGAATCCTTATCCGTCAGCCGCTGAATCAGCTCTACATCGGCGTAGGGCACGGTGAACCGCGGTTCCAGCCGATCCCGCAGGTCAACGATGCGACGTACGAGGTAGTCGGCCGAGGTCAGCAGGAGGAGCGGGCGGTCGTCGAAACGCTCGCCCAGCGAGCGCAGGTGCGCCACGAGGGCCTCGTCGTCATCGAAGTCCGCGCACCGCGACACCTCGATGATGCGACTGTTGGCCACCGGCCCGGCACCCAGCCTGGACACCGCAATCGAGACGGCTTCGTACTCCTCGTGAAAGGAACGCGCCAAGCTGTAGGTCGACGCGTCAGCCCCCAAGAGAACAGGGATGAATCGCTGGCCAGCGGGAATAGTCGTCACGAACTCAGCGTACGGGGCGCCGTCGGTCTGAGAGGCTGTGGCCATGGCGACGCGACCAACGAAGGCAGGGGCGACCTCCATGGACCCTTCAGCGTCGGACGCCGCCCTGACCGAGCGCGTCGCATGGTTGGCGCGGGTCACCCGCGGGGCCTCCGAGTTCGCCGACTCCGAGGACGACTTTGCCCGCCGGATGGAGATCCACAGCATCTTCGTCGACGGTGAAACCGTCGAGGCGTGGGAGTCAGGAGCCCGACCGATCACGGCTGCCGTCCTGCAGGCCTATGAGACGGTGCTCGGGTTTCCCTCCGGTCGCCTCACCGGCCCGTGCACTGCCTTCAGCAGGCTGCTTGTCGGCCACGGCCTGGAGCCGCCACGGGTCCTGCCTGCGCCCGAAGCCAGGCGCGAACTCGACCGGCTCGCCGATCTCATTCGGAATGGTTTTCCCACGGGCCGCGACTGGATGTCCCTGGCCCACCTGATCACCCAGCCAGAGGGGGCCATGCTTCCTGGGTTCCTGGAACGCGAGTGGCTCTATCAGCTCATCGACGAGATGAGCCGCTCCACCGGCGAGCCCTACCTGACCCGAACCGAGGCTCTGTCTCGCCTCATGGGTCACGAACTGCAGGCGCAACGGCTGGTCGCGCTGGTCCGCGACCGGGTTCACGAAGCAGGCGCCCAGGCCATCGTCGACGTCCTCGCCGTCTGGGGCGCCGGACGTGATCTTGCGAGTGTCGATGCAGCCATCGCCTTGCTGGTGGAAGACGACGAGGCGGTACGCGCCGGAGCCGGGGCCGCGCTCGTCGGCCGCATGTATGCGGGGTCATTCCCCGCGTGGCAGCAGCAACGGCTGAAGGCTGCGCTCGAACTACTCTCGACGCGAGCACCGGCCTCGCTCAGCTCTGAGGAGATCACCCTCGGCACACACCTGGCACCTGAGCTGGGCATCGAGTTGGCTAAGTCTGCTGGACGGTCAGTCAGTGCCCCGGGCTCCGACGAGGCCCCTCCGATCGAGGCGTTCCTGCGAACGGTCTCTCAGCAGGTCGACCTAGACGCGGATCCGGTGCTCGCGGACCTATTGCGAGAGGCGTTCGGCAGCCCGGCGCCGGCATACCGCACGAGGGCAACTCTGATGATCGCCGCAAGTCCGATGGCGCCCGTCGTCGCGCGCGTGTGCCTTGCACTGCACCGTGACCACACCGACGCAGCGCTCAGCCGCGGTGCAGGCCTGATGGTGGGGAACCTGGCTACGCACCTCACTCAAGAGGATCTCCTCGAACTCCTCGCCCTTAAGGAGCCTCGTCGCAGTGCCCACGCGTTGGTGGGCCTAGCGCATTCCTACGGCGTGCCCGACCACATCGATCTTGAGCCGTACATCCTTGAGCCGCAGATCAGCCGCCAAGCGCTCTATGCGGCAGGCATGAGCCAGCACCCGGTCTTGGCGCGCCTCGACCAGATCGCCGAAACACCGGCGGCCGTGCGCCAAACCGCACGGTGGTGGATCGATCACGGCGGCCGCGTGTGGGATTCGGAGCCCGCATGACGTGGGTCGAGGGGCGCGGGCGCGCCAAGAGCATGCCCTTTGACGCCAGTCCAATTCGAGCCCAACGCGTGGATGTCGACGCCCGCGTGAGCTGGTTGATGAGGGTGACCAGGATGGCCTCCCCACTGGGCGGAACCGGGGACACCTTCAGCAAACGGCTCCAGGACGTCGGCATCTATCTCGACGGCCCCGCCATTAGCCGCATGGAGAGCAACCGTCGGCATTTTCCCGCCGAGGTGATCTCGGCGTACGAAACCATCCTGGACCTGGCACCCGGCCAACTGCTCGGCGTCTGCGAGTCGATGCGCCGGACCCTGTCCTATCGGTCGGTTCAACCGCCCCGCACGCTGGACGGTGCCGAATTGCGGCAAGAACTCGACCGCATCAGCGATGTCATCAGGCACGGGCAGCCGTCGGGAGGGGATTGGCTCTCTCTGGCTCACCTCATGACTCAACCCAATGGGATTGTGCTGCCGCGCTTTGTGGAAGACCAGTGGCTCTATCAGCTCATCGATGAGATGTCCCGATCGGCTGGGATCTCCTACATCTCACGTATCGAGGCGATGTCCCGGGTGATGACCAACGATTTTGGTGCCGCCCGCATGCTTGAGGTTGGCCTCGATCGCATCCGCGAATTGGGCGTCCAGTCCACCAGCGATGTCCTGCACGTTTGGGGGGATGGTCACGACTCAGCGAGTGTCGACGCGGCCATCATCCTGCTCAACGACGACAGCCTGGAGATCCAACGCGGGGCCGCATTAGCGCTCCTCCAGCGCGTGATCGAAGGTCGGCTGGATGTCGACCAGGTCGCGCGCGTTGTCGAGAGCACCCGTCGACTCGCTCGTGACGGTCGACCCCAGGCCTCGGCAAATGCCTACATGCTCGGACGACGGCTCTCACCCGAGTTCGGCGCCGAGATCCTCGCCACGACAGGCATTACTCCCGGCTCAGATCCGGCCAGCGGACGGATCGATCAGACGCCCCCGGAGCTCCACCGGTACCTGGATGCCGGACGCGAAATCTCGGGCCTCGAGAACGACCTCATGCTCGAACGCCTCCTGCGCGAGGCGCTGACCTTCGACTTCCCGGAGCGGCGGTTCCAGGCGCGCATGATGCTCGGCGCCAGTCCGTATGCGGCCTGCATCGCCGAAGCCGCTCTCAACATCGTCGGCAAGAGCGAGTCGGTACTCGCTCGCCAGTCTGCGATTTTGCTCCTCAGCCATCTGTCGAACCACGTCAGGACCGAAGACCTCGAACCGTTCTTGACCTCATCAGATCCCTATATTCGCGGGAAGACGCTCGTCGCGCTCGCCCACGGTCCTGGGGCTAGCCACGATCTCGACATGCATGTCCACCTCCTCGACCCTGAGGTCGCGCACTTCGCCGTCTATGCGGCCGGGATGATGCGCCACCCGGACCTCGAGACCGCGGCAACCCACCGGCTCGTACCCGCAGAGGTCCGCCATTCAGCGCAGTGGTGGCAGCACCGAGGTGGCCGGGTCGATGACCCCACCCGTGAGAGCAGTTAGGGACTCCGCTCTGCTCAGCACACGGGTTACCGTGAGGCCGTGACCTCCACACCAGATCAACCCGACACCACAGCTCCGGTCGAACCCACTGATGACCTGGTCAGCACCAGTCACACCCTGCGCAGTGGTGAGGACGCGCTGTCCTACACCGCCACCGCGGGGCGGATGGTCTTGCGCGAAGACGTGATCAAGGACGACGTCTTCACCGGTCGGCGGGCCAAGGCTCAAGTCGGGATCACCGCGTACACCCTGGATGACGTCGACCCAGGAACGCGACCGGTCACCTTCGCCTTCAACGGTGGGCCCGGCTCATCCAGCGTGTGGCTACACCTGGGCCTGTTGGGTCCACGCCGGGTTGACATGGGTGATGCCGGTGCCCTTGCCGCGCCGCCGTACGGCCTTCTCGACAACGCAGAGACGCTGCTGCACGTCAGCGATCTGGTGTTCATCGACCCCGTCTCGACCGGGTGGTCGCGCGCCGCCGACGGTGAAAAGTCCAAGGACTTTCACGGCTATGCCCGGGACATCGAGACCGTGGCTGAAATCATCCGGCTCTGGACCACCCGCAACGGCCGGTGGGCCTCCCCCAAATTGATCGCGGGCGAGTCCTACGGGACGACCCGTGCGGTCGCGCTGGCCGAGCACCTGCAGTCCAAGCACGGCATGTACCTCAACGGTCTGGTGCTCATCTCTGCCGTCCTCGACTTCGGTTCGCTCGACTTCGACATCCATCGCAATGACCGTGCGCACGCGCTCTACTTGCCGCACTATGCCGCGACGGCCCACTTCCATGGCCTGCACCAGGGTCACAGTGTCGAGTCGGTCGTCGCCGAAGCCGAGGCCTATGCGACCGGGGACTATCCCAGGGTGCTGGCCCTGGGATCGCGTGCGAGTGCCAAAGACCGCGCCGACGCGGTTGCCACGGTCGCCCGCCTCGCGGGCCTGTCCGAGGACTATGTCGATCGAGCGGACCTGCGGATTGAGCACTGGCGTTACTACGGTGAGTTGCTGCGCGGCAAGGGCCGCACCGTCGGCCGACTGGACTCCCGCTTCACCGGTGTGGCGGCATCGGGGATCGCCGAGTCCATGGATGCCGACCCCTCGATGGACGCCATCGTCGGGCCGTACGCCACCACCTGGAATCACTATGTGCGCTCTGAGCTGGAAGTGACCGCCGAGGCTCCGTACCGGATCTTCGGGGATGTCCATCCATGGAGCTACCGGGAGTTCGAGGCCAAACCGGTCTATGTCGTCGACAAACTCGAACGGGCGATGCGCCAGAACCCCCACCTGCGAGTCCACGTCGCCTACGGCTATTACGACGGAGCCACGCCGTTCTCCGCCAGCGAGGACGTCATCGCCCACCTCGCGCTGCCGCAGGAACTTCGCGAGAACATCGAGCACCGCTACTACGACGCGGGCCACATGATGTACATCCACCAGCCCAGCCGGGTTCAACAAAGCGCCGACCTCGCCGAGTTCGTCCGTCGAAGCTGCGGGGACTAGCCCGCAAGGCCGCGACCCCGGTGCGGTAGCGTCCAAGTCGTCAGTTGGAGCCGCCCACATCACTTGGGAGAGAACGTGAGCACCACACCCATCAAGGTCGCCGTCACCGGCGCAGCCGGCAACATCGGATACAGCCTGCTGTTCCGTATCGCGAGCGGATCGCTCTTCGGGCCGGACCAGCCGGTCGAGTTGCGCCTGCTGGAGGTCACGCCAGCCCTGAAGGCCCTCGAGGGCGTGGTCATGGAGCTGGATGACAGCGCCTTCCCGCTGCTCGCTGGTGTCCAGATCGGCGACGACGCTAAGACCGTGTTCGACGGCGTCAACCACGCACTGCTCGTCGGTGCGAAGCCACGCGGCCCGGGCATGGAGCGCGGCGACCTACTCAAGGACAACGGCGGCATCTTCGGCCCGCAGGGCAAGGCCCTGAACGAGGTCGCAGCCGACGACATCAAGGTGACGGTGACCGGAAACCCGGCCAACACCAACGCCCTCATCGCGATGAACAACGCCCCCGACATCCCCCGCGAGCGCTTCACCGCGCTGACTCGCCTGGATCACAACCGGGCCATCGCCCAGCTCGCGGCCAAGGTCGACGCGACGGTCGGCGACATCAAGCACATGACCATCTGGGGCAACCACTCCGCGACGCAGTACCCCGACCTGT
Organism: Demetria terragena DSM 11295; assembly: GCF_000376825.1. Taxonomy (NCBI): domain Bacteria; kingdom Bacillati; phylum Actinomycetota; class Actinomycetes; order Micrococcales; family Dermacoccaceae; genus Demetria; species Demetria terragena. The sequence goes on from NZ_AQXW01000001.1 coordinate 27,077, forward strand.
TCCACGCGCAGGTGAAGGGTCAGGTCGCTGCCGACGCGGTGGGCGACCAGGACTGGATCGAGAACACCTACATCCCCACCGTCGCCAAGCGCGGCGCGGCCATCATCGAAGCTCGCGGAGCCAGTTCGGCGGCGTCTGCGGCATCGGCCACCATCGACCACGCCCGCGACTGGCAGCTGGGCACACCCGAGGGTGACTGGGTATCGATGTCGGTCGTCTCGGACGGCTCGTACGGCGTCCCCGAGGGAATCATCTCCTCCTTCCCCGTCACGGTGAAGGACGGTCAGTGGTCCATCGTTCAGGATTTGGAGATTGACGACTTCTCCCGCGCCAAGATCGACGCCTCCGTCGCCGAGCTGGTCAGCGAGCGCGACACGGTGAAGGACCTCGGCCTCATCTGATCCACCAGCCTTAACTGCGACGTGTGCCCCTTAACCGGGAAATTTCCCGGTTAAGGGGCACACGTCGCAGTTGGGGTGTTCAGGCGAGCTTGACGGTGCCCACGATGATGAGGACGGCGAGCCCGAACACGGCATACAACGCCACGTCGAACCACCGACCTCGGACCGACAGTGCCATGACGTTGTCGGCAGGCAGGAGGCCGCGACCGGCGCTGGCGAGCAGCAAGGCCCCGCCCAGCAGGAAGCCACCGGCGCGTACGCCGCCCACCGCCATGACGGTGACCGAGACGACCACCGCAACGGCCAACGCCGCCCAAACTGGGCCCAACCGTTCAGGTGCCATCGATCAGTCCGCGGCCTGTTCAGCGGCGCGTACGACATTGGTCAACAGCATGGCGCGCGTCAGCGGACCGACTCCACCCGGATTCGGCGACATGAACCCCGCGACCTCGGCGACCTCAGTCGCCACATCACCAGCCACCTTGCCGTCGACTCGGGAGACGCCGACGTCCAGGACTGCTGCGCCAGGTTTGATCATGTCGGCGGTGATCAGACCGGGGACGCCTGCCGCAGCGATGACGATGTCGGCCGCCCGCGTGTGCTCTGCCAGGTCACGGGTGCCGGTATGACACAGGGTCGTCGTGGCGTTTTCGCTACGGCGCGTGAGGAGGAGGCCGAGTGGGCGACCCACCGTCAACCCCCGTCCGACGACCACCACTTCGGCCCCGTTGAGAGGCACGTCATAGCGACGCAACAGCTCGATTGCACCGATCGGCGTGCATGGCAGTGGGCCGTCTTCGCCGAGCACCAGTTTGCCCAAGTTGGTCGGGTGCAAGCCATCGACATCTTTGGCCGGGTCAACGCGCGACAGGAGGGCGAACTCATCCAGACCGGTGGGCTGTTGCACCAGGAATCCGGTGCAGGCCGGGTCGGCGTTGAGTTCGTCGATCACTGCCTCGACCTCGGCCTGGCTCGCGCCCGCCGGTAGATCGCGTCGGATTGAATTGATGCCAATGGCAGCACAGTCTTTGTGTTTGGCGCCGACGTACCAGGCACTGCCCGGGTCATCACCAACCAACACGGTGCCGAGGCCAGGGACCACGCCGCGCGTCGCGAGCGCGGCGACGCGCTCTCGCAGTTCGTCCTTGATCGCAGCCAACGTGGCTTTGCCGTCAAGCAGAGTCGCAACCATAGGGCCTTATCCTGCCATGGTGAGTTCACCGCCTTGGACCGTTCGCCCGGTCTCCTATCTCGACCCGGTCGTCCAGCAACTGGTGTCGGAGTTGAACGCTGAGGAACGCCAACGCTATGGCGCAAACGACGCGGGCCCCTCTCCGGTGACATCCGACGAATTCGCTTATCCGTCGGGCACATTTCTCCTTCTTCAGGATGCGCAAGGCGTGATTGGGTGCGGCGGAATCCGTACGCACGGAGCCGATGCAGAGATCAAGCGCATCTATATCCGCCAGCAGCGCCGACGGCACGGCTTCGCTCGGCATCTGATGGTGGCTCTGGAGGAGTACGCCCGGGGTCGTTCGTTCTCTCGCATCATCCTGGAGACTGGCACCGCACAACCCGAGGCGATGGCGTTGTACGACACGCTCGGCTACATCCCGATCCAGCCCTATGGCCACTACCGGGACTACCCCGAGTCACGCTGCTATGCGAAGTGGTTGATCTAAACCTCTGGACGAGCGGCTGCCACCGACGGCCGCCTGGCGCTCATCAGGCCCGCCCCGAGTGCGGCGAGAAGGCTGATCCCCACCCCGATGAACAGCGCTGGCTCGATCGACGAGCGAACGCTCGGTGTCAGAAGGTCCAGTCCCAGAGCACTCAGCAGCTGACCCGCCACGGAGACCAACCCAAAGGTCAGCACACCGACCTCGTGCACCGCCCATGACATGATCGCGATAAACGTGATCCCGCACAGGGCGCCCAGCCAGGACCACCACGGCGCGCCGGACGGGAACGCCCACGAGCCGGATTGGGTCACCAAGGTCACGAGGGCGACGACGACCAGGATCACCATCCCGAAGAAGAAGTTCTGCCAGGTCGTTGCGAGCGGTTGACCAACCACGTGGTTGACCTGCGAGTTGATGCTCTGCTGCACGGCGACCGCCCCACCGATCAGGACTGCCAGCACGATCGGCGCTACCGCGATCGCGGCCGCGCCGCCACGACCGGTTGCCGACACCGCGACTCCGAGAAGGCCCAAGAGAGCGAAGCCGATTCTCGATCGGGTCACGGCATGTTTGCCGCCTGAACCCCAGCCGAGCCGGTCGACACCCAGTCCCGAGGCGGTTTGCCCGGCGAGCGTCGCCACACTAAAGATGGCGACGCCGACCAGCGGTACGGCAAACGTCTGCGCGGCGACAAAAAGCCCACCAATGAGCCCACCGAGGCACTGGAACCAACGGAGACGACCGTCGCGTACGGCCGTCGGGATGTCGCGCACGGAGGCGCGTACCCGCGGCATCAGGAACAACAGCACTGTCAGGATCACCAGACCTGAGCCAAACGACCACAGCGCAGCCATGATGGGCCGACCGCTTTGCTCGCTCAACGTGCCGTTGATCCGTGACTGCAGCGCCAGCAGTGCGCCGCAGGCAAAGGCGCCGAGCAAGGACAGGGTGCGGGTGCGCGAACCGGATTCCATCAGTGCGCGAAGTGGCGTGCGCCCGTGAAATACATCGTGACGCCCGCCTGTTCCGCCGCCTCGATTGTCTCGGCGTCACGTTTGGAGCCACCTGGTGCGACCACGGCTCGCACTCCGGCGTCCAGCAGAACCTGAAGCCCATCGGCGAACGGGAAGAACGCATCGGAGGCTGCGACGCTGCCGCGAGCTCGATCGGCTCCGGCTCGCTGTACCGCTAGGTGGCAGGAGTCCACTCGGTTGACCTGGCCCATGCCGATCCCCACCGAGGCACCATCACGCGCGAGCAGGATGGCGTTGGACTTCACCGCCCGGATCGCCCGCCAGGCGAAGGCCAGATCGTGCAATGTCGACTCGGATGCCGCCGTCCCGGCCACCAAGCGCCAGTCGGCGACGGTGTCACCGCCGACGACCGCACCGGACTCGTCGGTCACCTGAGCGTCGAGTCGGTCGAACTCCTGCAACAAGGCACCACCGCTGATCATGCGGATGTCCACCTCGCCTGGCCGACCATCGGTCCTCAGCAGGCGAATCGCCTTCTTACGCTGGAGGATTTCCACGGCCTCCGGCTCGTAGTCGGGGGCCACGACGACCTCGGTGAAGATGTCTTTGACCGTTTCGGCCATGGCGGCACTGACCGTGGTGTTGGTGGCGATCACGCCACCGTAAGCCGACACCGGATCACACGCATGGGCCTTGGCGTGAGCATCGGCAACATCCGAACCCACTGCAATGCCACAGGGGTTCGCGTGTTTGATCACGGCGACGGTCGGCTGATCACCATGGTCGTACGCCGCCCGCATCGCGGCATCGGCATCGACGTAGTTGTTGAAAGACATGTCCTTGCCGTGCAGTTGCTCGGCGTGCGCGAGGCTACTGCCGTCCCGCGCGGCCGGATCTGCATACAACGCCGCCTGCTGGTGCGGGTTCTCGCCATAGCGCAGCCCCCGCTCCTTGGTCCAGGTCTGACCAAACCAGCCGGGTAGGTCGCGCTCTGAGGCACCCTCGCCGGCGAATCGCTGCATCCACGACGCGACGGCAACGTCATAGCTCGCGGTGTGTTCAAACGCTTCCGCCGCCAACTGCTGACGCTCGGCGAGGGTGAATCCCCCTGCGGCCACAGCGTTTTCGATGTCTGGGTAGCGATCGGGAGAGGTGACGATAGCCACTGTCGGGTGGTTCTTCGCTGCCGCGCGCACCATCGACGGGCCGCCAATATCGATCTGCTCCACACACTCATCCGGTGACGCCCCAGAGGCAACGGTCTGGGTGAACGGGTACAGATTGCTCACCACCAGGTCGAACGGCTCGACACCGAGTTGGTCGAGCTGCTGCACGTGCTCAGCCTTGCGGGAATCGGCCAGAATTCCGGCGTGCACCATCGGGTGCAAGGTCTTCACGCGGCCCTCGAGGCATTCCGGGAAGCCCGTCAGATCTTCGACCTTGGTGACGGGAATCCCGAGACTTTCGATGAGGGCAGAGGAACCGCCCGTGGAGACGAGCTCGATCCCCACAGCGTGGAGCCCGCGGGCGAGGTCATCAAGGCCGGACTTGTCATAGACACTGATCAGCGCGCGGCGCAACGGTCGACGGTCGGGGGTCATGGCGTTCCTTGTCCTGTTGACACCGTGAGCGCACCCAGGCGGGCGATGCGCAGCCTTCAGTCACTCCCCGATGGTTGGCCCATCTACGCCAGTCGTGATGACCGTGAGTCTACCGAGGACGGTCCGTGGCGGCCCATCCGAGGTCGCGACCGCGGCCATGCCACTTGACAACAGTGTCCACTTTTAGGAACAGTGTTCTTCACACGTAGCGCCGCGGGGACTTGGGGCGTTTCGTTTCAGGGAGCCCATGAATGCGCCGACATCTGTCGGCATCCGTTGACCAGGCGTGCAGACGTGCCTCCCGTCAATCTAGACCAGGGAGGGGCATCGATGCAGCACATGGGTCTACGGCGTCCAGGGGATTCCACACACGAAGGCCTCGACGCCGACGCTGCGATCCCCCAGAGCGCACCGCGCCCCGCACCGCAGTGGATTCCGCGATATCGCCGCGCTGCTGTCGTCCTCGATGCTCTGGCGGCCATGGCCGCCGTCTGTGCTGCGCATGTGGCAAGCGTGGCGCTTGGCATGCCCTCACCGGTGCCTGCTGGGTCAAATCTGCTCCTGCTTCTGGCGCCCGTCGTGTGGATTGCCAGCCTTGCACTCTCGCGCGCCTATGACCAACGCCACCTGGGCGACGGACCGAGCGAGTACGGCACCATGCCGCAGGCGGCCGTCCGGCTGCTCGCCGCGGGTGCGGTTGTCGGAGCACCCTTCCTCGGGCACCTCCCCCGCTGGGGAACCCTGCTCGTGCTGATCGGCCTGCCGGTCGCCGTCACGTTGTCTTTGGTGCTTCGCTATCTCTTGCGGCAGTCGCTGCACCGCGCCCGGAGCCAGCATGGCCGGGCCATGCAGCGCACCGTAGTGCTGGGTTGCCAAGAGTCAGTCTCAGAACTTGTCACGGAGTTCCGGCGAGAATCGACCCGCGGCTTCCTCGCCGTCGGTAGCTGCACGCCGACCGCAGACCCTCTCCCCGGTTTGCCGTTCGGCGGGTTGCTCCACTCACCGCTGCCGACGATTGACGCAGCCCAGGCTGACGTCGTGGTCGTTGCTCACCCGTCCGGGCTGGACTCCACCGCCCTCCGCCGGTTGTCGTGGGCCCTGGAAGAACGCGGCGTTGAACTCATGGTCGCCCCAGGAATCACCGAGGTCGCTGGCCCCAGGCTGTCGATTCGGCCGTCGGCCAGCCTGGCGCTCTTGCACGTCGAAAGCCCCGCCTCCAGTGGCGGCGCCCTCGTGGGCAAAGTCATCTTTGACCGCATCGTCGCGTTCGCGCTGGGACTCATCTTGCTTCCCCTATTCATCATCGTTGCTCTCTGCGTCAAGGTCGATAGCAAGGGCCCAATCTTGTTTCGCCAGAAGCGAATTGGTGCACGCGGCGAACCATTTTCGATGGTCAAATTCCGGTCGATGTCTACCGATGCCGAGGCTCGCTTGGCAGACCTTCAGCGCGCAAAGAACGATGGAAGTGGCCCGCTCTTCAAGCATCGACACGACCCTCGGGTGACTCGTATTGGCCGGATCCTGCGCCGCTATTCGTTGGATGAACTCCCGCAGTTGTGGAATGTCCTCACTGGTGACATGTCGCTCGTCGGCCCCCGTCCCCCACTCCCATCTGAGGTGGCCACCTATGAGCCCGATGCCGTGCGCCGATTGCGGGTTCGTCCTGGCCTCACCGGCCTGTGGCAGGTCAGCGGTCGAAGCGACCTGTCGTGGGATGAGTCGCTACGTCTCGACTTGCGGTACGTCGACAACTGGTCGGTGATGTTCGACCTACAGATTTTGTGGCGCACCGTCCGTGCTGTGGTCCGCGGACACGGGGCCTACTAACGATGCACATGTCGACTGCAGCTACAGCGCACGTCACCCCGGGCGTCCAAGTCGCGGGGGTCGCCCTACTCGATGGCACGGTGGACTCTCTGGCACAACACCTGGTCGGGCTGGTGCATGCGCCTGGCACGGACGTCGCAGTCGGGGTCAACGCACACGTGATCAACCTCGGGCAACGGGACGCCTCGCTCCGGGAGTTTCTGGGTACCTCGCTGAACTATGCGGACGGCCAGTCGGTGGTATGGGCGGGTCGCTTCCTCGGCGGTCAAGTCACTGAGCGAGTCGCCACGACCGATCTTGCCGAGCCGTTGCTGCGCGAAGCCGCCGCCGCCGACCTTCGAGTGTTCTTCTTCGGCAGCGCTCCCGGTGTAGCCGATCGCGCCGCCAGTCGACTGCGAGAGCAGATTCCCGGACTCCAGATTCGCGCGTGTGATGGATATCCCGACGACATGGACCAGGTGCTCTACCAGATCGCCGACCATCAGACGGCGATCTTGTTCGTCGGTCTGGGCGATCCCCTGCAGCAGCAATGGATTACCCGCCACCGCGCCGACCTCCCATCACTGGTCTTGACCTGCGGTGGACTATTCGACTGGCTGAGTCAGTCCAATCCACGAGCGCCCCACTGGATGATCGCCGCCGGGCTGGAATGGCTCTGGCGGCTTGGGCTCGAGCCCCGCCGACTCGGACGTCGCTACGTCGTCGGCAATCCAGCGTTCATTGCCACCGTGTTGAAACAACGGTGGACGACCACTGCATCCACGTGGGGCCAGCGTTGACCGCCGGCGTCTCCCAGCCAGGCGCTCCCCCGTCGTCAGCCCGGACCGAGAAGCCCACTCCCTCAGACCTGGCACGTGGTGGCGCCATAGGTCTCGCGGGCTCGATCACCGGATCGGTGATGGGGCTCTTGCTGGTCATCGTGCTGGGCAACATGCTGGGCGACACCGGAGCGGGAGTCGTCCTGCAGGCCATTGCCGTCTTCACGGTCGCCCTCGCGGTGGGCCGCTTCGGCATGGACTCGACGGCTCTGTGGCTGCTCCCCCGGCTGCGTGAGGACTCCCCCGAACAGGTCCGTGCCGCCGTACGATTGCTTCTGCTCGGTGCCGCCGCCGCAGGTCTCGCGAGCGCAGCGGTGCTCTACCTGACGGCAGGACTCATTCCGACCGACCAATCGTCGTTGAACCAGTCCATTCGCTCGGTCGCGTGGGCGCTGCCCATCGCCGCGACCGCGTTGGTGGCGCTCGCGGTGAGTCGCGCTCTTGGCGGGTTGCGAACGTACGCGCTCATTGGCAACGTCGTGCTGCCCACCTCACGAGTATTGGCCGTCCTCATCGCAGCCGGAGCTGGTCTATCAACGACCGGCGTCGCTGCGGCATGGGCGGTCATGCTGGTTCCCGCGCTGCTGCTGGCCCTTGGCGCAGTTCATCGGCAGTTGGCCTTTGAGCTCGGGTCGGTTCCTCGGCAGTGCCCCCGCGAACTGCCTGGCCGCGTCATGCGCTTCGGACTTCTGCGAGTTGTCTCGGCGGTCCTGGAGCAGATGCTGTTGTGGCTCGATGTCGTGCTCGTCGGACTTATTGCCGGCCCCGCCGCGGCGGGCGTCTACGGCGCTGCCAGTCGACTCGTCATGGCCGGTACAGTGGTCGATACCGCCATTCGTACGGTCGTGTCGCCCTGGTTCAGTCGTGCGGTGCACCGCAAGGACACGGCCGGTCTAGCGGACATATTCCGGACCGCAACCACGTGGCTGGTGCTGTTTGGAACGCCGATTCATCTGCTGCTCGCGTGCTTCGCACCGTTGCCACTGTCACTCGTTGGCCCCGAATTTGCTTCGGGCGCCTCGGTGGTCACGATCCTGTGCATCGGGGCGATCGTCACCTTCCTTGCCGGCAATGTCCATTCACTCCTCGTGATGAGTGGCCGCAGCGGCCTCGCCGCGACAAACAAGGCCATAGCGGTCGCCGTAAACCTAGGCTTGGTCGCCATCCTCGTGCCTCGGTGGGGAATCGTTGGCGCCGCGATCGCGTGGTCAGCTGCCACGATGCTGGACGCGGCACTCGCGGGCACTCAGGTGCGCTCAACGCTTCACCAGTCCGTCTGGTCAGCAGCAGCGTTTCGGCCGTTGACCGCGGGGCTGATCACGGTCGGGCTTCCAGCGCTCCTGTGCCGGGTGCTTCTCGGCGCCACCTGGACCTCGCTCGCTGTCGCACTCGCCGTCGGCGCGGCGGCATTCATCGTCTGGATCAGGCGTGATGCCCAAGCCTTCCAGATCGCCGCCTTAACCAGCATTATCCGTCGACCGACAGCGGGAGCTGCCACATGAGTTCCGCCTTCAAGACTTTCACCTCAACCCTTCTAGGTCTGGCCGTGCTGACGTCCTGCTCGACGTCAGAGGAAAAGGCTGATCGCTCTAAGGCGCCGTCTGAGCAACCCAGCGCAACCTCAGCCGGGGTGGACTCCACACCCAGTGCTATCGCTCCCACCGCGTCCCCCACGTCCGCGCGGGCCCGCGCCAAAGGCTCCGATGCGCCCACCTCAGCGAGCCGTCGATCGGCGCGCTCATCACAAGCCGCGCCGACTGCGGCGCTACCCAAGACCAAGCCCGGTCCGATTGACCGCGGCAGGGCCACGACTCTTGTCAGCACAGTGGTCGGACAGTCGGTCGCCCCAGTCCCTAGTGACCGCAGCCTGCAAAAGGTCTTCGACCCCGTTGCGACCGGAGACTTTCTGGCCGAGCTCAAAGCCCGACGTAGCGAGCTGCAGACCAACGGCTGGACCGAGCAAGGTGGGGTTGAAGTGGTGTCGGTGAAAGTGACCCCACGCAGCAATGGAAAAGCAACGGTCACGGCCTGTTTGGACCAGTCTGAGGTACGCGTGATCGACGCCAACGGGAAAAGGCTCCCGGCGTCCAGCGTGCCTCGGGCGCAGCACATCTACGACCTCACTCAGCGCTCAGACAAGTCTTGGCGCATCACCGCACACCGCTTCCCTAACGACCCAACCTGTTGACCGGACCCGGTTGGTTCCCGCCAATCAGTCCACCCAACTTGACTGCAACTGAAGGAGATTCATGGCATCTCAGTCCGGGCGACCGACTAGCGCGTTGGCTGCAATCCTGGCCGCAATGGTCATACTTCCTGTCTCATTGGTGATCGGCACGGCGGCATCGACCGCCAATACAGCCGCAGTTCCCGACGGACAATCTCCGGCGACTGCAGCAGCATCGTGCTGGGAGATTGCGCACAACACGCCGGGGGCGCCAAGTGGGGACTACTGGTTGGTGACGCCTGCTCTGGGCGCTCCCGAGCAGTTTTACTGCGATCAGACCACCGACGCCGGCGGATGGGTCTTGGTCGGACGCGGACGCGAGGGCTGGTCAGAATCGATCACCGGAGCCGGGACGTCCGCTGACGTGCGATCGCCGGTCACCGGTCCCGGAGCTTTTGTCCCGAAGCAGCTTTCGGGCGAGGCGATTGATGGGCTCAATAACGACCAACCGATCGGTGACCTGACCGACGGCATCCGACTCAGGCGTGCGACCAACTCAGCCGGAACGACGTGGCAAGAGGCACGCTTCTCCATATCGTCGCCGCGGGACCGGTGGTCGTGGGATTTCGGAAACGCGCAGCCCGTCGGCGACTTCTCCTTCGACACGTACAAAGGGTCCGGAGGTACCACGGGTCACTTCGGTCTTAATGGTTACACCTTTGCAGTGCATACCTTGACCAACGCGAAGCTGGGCTGGGAGAAAGGGTTCGCCTACGGCAACCTGTCCAAGGCCACCTCATCCGAGGACAGCTACGTCAGGTCGACGGTTGCCTCTGGCCGCTACCCGCGCCCGTTTACTCAGGTGTTTATCCGACCAAAGCTCACCTCAGCCGACATTTTCTCCGAGATTCCCGACACGGGAACACCAGCAAGCGCTGCTCCTGTCGCCGCGAGCACGTACGCCGAGCCTCAGCGATGGGGCGTCAGCGGCCTTGGCGCAGGGCCGTTGGAGAAGGAAGGAAGTAACGAGGTTTCCGGGTTTGCCGAGTCCGGAAAAACCGTGTTCGTCGGGGGCAACTTCACTCACGTGCAACGCTCCCGGTCGGGAACGGATCAGCAACCTCAGGCGTATCTGGCTGGCTTCGATCGCGAGTCCGGCGACTGGGTCTCCACGTTCCGCCCGACGTTCAACAATCAGGTCAAGGACGTCATTGCCCTTCCGGGCGGACGGATCGCCGTGGGCGGCTTCTTCACCGAGGTGAACGGTCAACCCCGCGACGGGTTGGTCGTTCTGGACGCAACAACCGGGCAGATCGACGAGACATTCTCTGGGCGCCTACTCAACGCCATTAGTGGAGGCGTTCCCTCTGTCCGATCACTCGATGTCCAAGACGGCTGGCTCTACGCCGCGGGAGCCTTTACGCACTCGGTCGGCGATGGCCGCAAGACCTACACCAAAGGCGCCTCGCGATTCGACATCGCGACCGGCAGTCCCTCGCCGTGGAACCCCGAACTCAACGCCACGGTGATGAGCATCGACGCTTCCGCGCGTGGGGATCGGGTGTATTTCGCGGGCTTCTTCACCCAGTCGCGCGGACGTGCCGCCGACAAAGCTCTCGCTCTGCGCACCGACTCCGAAGAGATCGTGCCGTGGACCCCCAAATTCGCGCTGCCTGAGCAGAACTACCAGCAGGCTGTTCTCGAGGTTGGCGACCGGGTCTGGCTAGGTGGCTCCCAGCATCAACTGATGAGCTACCACCGCGAGGGACTCGGTTTGGCTTCGTCCGACATCGCCCTTCAGGGTGGTGACTTCCAAGCGCTTGCGACGGACGGCACTGCGGTCTACGCCGGCTGTCACTGCTTCAGCGTCACCTTCTCCGGCGCGACCACTTATCGCGGCTTCAAGGTCGCGCCTGGTCCGGACTGGCACGCAGCGGACGCGATCTATGCCTCTGGGGCGTGGAGCGCCGCCGATGGCAAACGGATTCCGGCGTTCAATCCCAAGCTCAACACCGCTCGTGGAGCAGGCGCCTGGGCCCTCTTTGTCGACTCCACTGGCGCTCTGTGGCAGGGAGGAGACCACACCTACTCGACGCGCAGGGACGGCACCCGGCAGTGGTCGGGTGGTTTTGTACGCCACGCAGCGGCTGACCCCACGCCACCCACCGTTCCCTCTGCGCCTGAGGCACGCACGGTGCCCGACGGCGTCAAACTCAGTTGGCTGGCCGCGACCGACAATCGTGCTGTCACCCACTACGAGGTTCTTCGAGACGATCGGCCGATTGCGTCGGTCTCAGGGACGTCTGTCACGGTGCCATCCGGACCTGACGGCGCTCGCTACTTTGTTCGGTCCGTCGATGGTGTCGGCAATCGATCCGCGAGCACTGCGGCGTTCCAGGTCGCTGCGACACCGACACCACCGACGCCAACGCCGACACCAACCTCGACCGCCACGCCCACTCCCACAGGGACTCCGACGCCTACCGCATCGGAGCCTCCGGCCCCCACAACATCAACGACAACTGAGGCCACTCCTTGACCCAGACAGCGCCACCTGAACGTCAGCAGAAGTCAGCCGCTGCACCACGGTTTTCTGACCACCTGCACAATCTGAACCGCGCGCAAAAGAGCGGCGTGGGCGTTCCCGCCTACACCCGTTGGGTCAACCGGCGCCTGGCCCGAGGCGTGGCCGCGGGTGCTGCAGTGATCGGTCTCGGGCCGAACGGGGTGACCGTGATCAGCGGCGCGGTATCGCTGGTCGCCCTGATATTCCTCATCGTGCTGCCACCGGCTGTCGGCACAGGGCTGCTCGTGGCCGCACTCCTCGCGCTGGGTTACGTCCTTGACTCTGCCGATGGGCAGGTAGCCCGGCTGACAGGTCGCGCCGGCCCGACGGGCGAGTGGCTCGATCACGTGGTCGATGCCTTTCGCACCCCGGCGATCCATCTGGCGTGTGCCGTAGCGACCTTCGTCCATTACAGCGACAACCTGGTACTGATGGCTGGCGCAATGGGCTACGCGCTGCTCAGCAGCGGCCAGTTCATGAGCCAGATCCTGGCTGAGCAGCTCGTCGGCCGCGAGCCAGCAAGGACAGGGGGCAAGGTCACCCGACCTCAGGAGCAAGAGTCCTCGGGACTCACCAAGTCCTTTGTGCTGCTGCCGAACGATATGGGCATGGTGTGCTGGTGCTTCGCGCTCTGGGGTGTGACGCCAGCCTTCACAGTGGCCTACCTCGTCCTGTTCGCGCTCAATGGCGCGCACTCGATGATCTCGATGCGACGCAAGTACGTGCGCCTGCAGCAGGTGACTGCCTTGGCTCACGGAGATGCAGGCAACGCACGCAACGAAGGCGGGGCCTGATGGAGTTCGACGCCTCTGACACGACCTCGCTACCGCTACGGCATTACACCCGCGTGGTGGCGCGGGGTTGGCGTCTGATCGCGCTCTGCACGGTGCTGGGATTGCTCGCGGCCGCTGCGTACCTCTTCCTGGCACCGCGTCAGGTGACGGCAACGGCGCGGGTCTCGCCATCGGTGATTACCAGTGTGCCTTTCGACCCAGACCATGCTCCATCAAAGATCCTCGACCCCGCCCGCGAAAAGGCCACGGCGAACTCTTCTGCGGTAGCCAGGGAGGCAGCAAAAGCGCTGCCTGAAACGACGTCGGAGCAGGTACGACAGGCCAGCAGCATTGAGGTGAGCTCGGAAGGCGTCGTCGCAACCGTGACCTACACATCCGACTCAGCCAGCCGTTCGCGGGTCGGGGCCGACACGGTGGCAAAGGCTTACATCGCGCATCGAAAGACCACCGCCGAAGTGAAGATTCGCAAAATTGCAGGCACCCTCGATCGACGGATCAAGGCGCTTGGCAGAGATCTTTCCCGAGCTGAGGCGACTCTCGTCGACACCGACGAGGGCGGCCCAGCTCATGCGGAAGCGCTCTCAGCCAAGACTCGCGCCGAGACCGGTTTGGGCGATCTCTACAGCGACCGGCACGACCTGCTGGCCATCGACACTGCAGGCGGGGAGGTGCTCGCATCCGCTGACGAGACGGCGCTGACCTCCTCACCACGAACCCCGGTCGTTCTGGCTAGCGGACTCGGAGCCGGCTTCATTCTTGGCCTCCTCGCCGTCTTCGCACGGCGACGCTTCGACCGGGTCATTCGGTCCGCCGAAGACGTGTCCGAAGACCTGAACCTTCCCGTCCTGGCAGTTTTCCCACGCCAGCGAGGTGACATCTCCGATGCCGGCGCGGTCGTCCGAGAGCGGCTGTTCCACGCTCTCGCCCCAAAGGCCGAGGCGGTGGCCATGATCGACGCTTCGACGGAGTACGACCCCATGGTCGAGCACTCAGTGATCAGCGCACTGGACGAGAGCACCAGCAGCTCGATCGTCCTAGACACCTGCTCAGTTGCCGACCCAGCATCGACTCAGCTCGAAGTCATCCGTCGTGCTGATGCGGTCCTGATCATGGCAAGGCTTGGCGCGACCAGCCGAGATGTCGTGGCGACCATCCGTGATCGCTCTCGCTCGCTCGACACTCCAGTGGTGGGAGTCGTTTTGACCCACGGACCCCGCTCCGCGAAGCAGTGACGAGCAATGCCCACCGCGCTACCCCGCTGGCCGATTGCCGCCATGTTTGTCCCGTTTGGGCTGTGGTGGGTACTCGGGCTGGCCGAGATGGCGTGGATCCCGATCGCCGGTGCGATGGCGATGCTCCTGGTTCGACGCGGGCAGGTACGCCTGCCACGCGGAAGTGGAGTGCTACTCCTGTTCCTCGCGCTCATGACCGTCTCAGTCATCGGCATCGATGCGCCGGGACGGCTCGTCGGCTTCACCTTTCGTGCATTGCAGTACTTCGCTATAGCAACAGCTTTCGTCTACGTCTACAACGCCAGACGTGAGATCGGAGTCACTTGGCTGCTAGGAGTCCTGACAACGTTTTGGCTCTGGGTGGTCGCGGGAGGGTTCCTTGGGCTCCTGGCTCCGTTGCTGTCGTTCCGCACCCCACTGGGCCTCGTACTTCCGGCCTCGATCCAGGCCAATGAGTTGGTACAAGAGATGGTCATGCGCCGCACCACGCAATGGAATCCGGGGAGCTGGGTTGACTCCGGTCCGCGGCCGTCCGCGCCCTTTCTCTACACGAACGGATGGGGTAGCGCCTACTCCCTCCTACTGCCGTTGGTCATTGCCTATGCCATGCGCATTCCGCACAACCGCAAGTGGATTGGCCTGCTTGTGCTCATTCCGCTCTCGGCAATTCCTGCGGTCCTTACGCTCAACCGAGGCATGTTCGTTGGTCTCACTGTCGCTGCTCTCTGGGTGGCGCTGCGGCTGGCCGCTGCCGGACGTGCGCGCGCCGTACTCACCCTTGGTGCCGGCGCTGGTGTGGGCATCTTGGTGGGGTGGCTACTCGGGGCCGCTGACCGCCTCTCCCAACGACTAGCCACGAGTTCGAGCACCGAGGACCGGGCCAACCTTTATGCCGAGGCCATCACCCGCACCCTCCAGTCCCCGCTATTCGGCTATGGCGCACCGAGACCCTCGTACAGCGAAGGTGCGCCCTCCGTCGGCACCCAGGGTCAGGTATGGATGGTGCTGTTCTCTCACGGTTATCTTGCGCTTGCGGTGTTCCTTGCCGGATTGGTGCTGCTCATCGTCGGGACCTGGAGGTGGCAGATACATGGAGCCGCTGGCCTGGCCATCAACGCCGTCCAGGTCGCCCTTCTGGTCGAAGCGTTCTTCTACGGGCTGCTCCCCACTCCTCTGACCGTCGCTCTGATCGCCGCGGCGGTCGTGCTTCCCCGCACCGGCGTACCAGAAGCACCACCCGATCGAATCAAGACAATACGTACGAAAACCGCTGCCCCTCAAGGAATCCCGTGACCTACGTAGCCACCGTTGTGATCCCGACGCGCGACCGGCCAGAGCTTGTGCGGCGCACCGTGCGCTCGGTGCTGGCGCAGACCGACCTGCCCGGTCCGCTCGAGATCGTCGTCGTCTACGACGGGCGACCCACCGACGACCTGGCCGACCTCGAACGCGGCCCGCACACCGTGCTTGCGATCAAGAACACGCGCCGCCAGGGACTAGCGGGAGCCCGCAACACTGGCGCACTTGCCGCGACCGCGCCCTTAGTCGCCTTCTGTGACGACGACGATGAGTGGCTGCCGACTAAACTCGTCCGCCAGCTTCCCCTGCTTGATATGCCAGACGTGGTGCTTGCCGCCACTGGCTCAACGATCGCTTCTGCGGGCGGCGAGCGGGAGCGCCTTGCCCCAGAACGGATTTCGCTCGATGACCTGTTGATTTCCCGCGAGTTCTCCGTGCCGTCCTCATCGTTCCTGCTACGAGCTGACTCGCTAAGGGGAGACCTTGGGCTCGTCGATGAAGAGCTGCCTGGCTCGTTCGCAGAGGACTACGACCTCATGCTGCGCGCCGCACGGCTCGGCCAGGTTGCGACCGTGCCCGACGCGCTGACTGTGGTCCACTGGGACCGCCCGTCTTACTTCAGCGAGAAGTGGCTGCGCATTGCCGACGCGTTGACCTACCTTCTGGAAAAGCACCCGGAGTTCAAACGGTCGGCCCAGGGCCAGGCGCGCATCGAAGGCCAGATCGCATTTGCCTATGCCGCGGTAGGCGCCCGCGACGACGCTCGGCGCTGGGCTCGCCGGGCCCTTGGCCACAACCCTCGACAACCGCGGGCATACCTCGCGTTGATGGTTAGCCTGCGTCTTGTCTCAGCCGATCGCATTCTGGTGGAACTCAATCGGCGTGGCCGGGGAATCTGAGTATGCCGCGGATCTCTGTTCTGATGCCCGCCTTCAACGCCGAGGCAACCGTGCAAACCGCTGCAACCAGCACCTTGAGGGCGCTGCCACAGGACTCAGAGTTGGTGGTTCTCGACGATGGCAGCGCCGACAACACGGCATCGGTTCTCGAGCAGATTCGCGACCCCCGGTTGAGGGTCGTCCGGGGCGAGAACCGCGGGCCGGCCCTGGCTCTCCAGTCGCTGCTGCAAAGCACCGACAGCCTATTCGTTGCCCGGATGGACGCCGACGACCGTTGTCTTCCCACGCGATTCAAGGCCCAACTCGGCGCAATTGGAGACGCCGAGGTCATTTTCACCACGGTGCGGTCGTGGGATGGCAACACACGCCCGCATCCCCCGCGCCCATTGCCCGTCTCCGCTCTTGAGTTTCCCTTTCACCTGCTGCTTACTAATCCGGTCGCACATCCAACCATGCTGGCTACCCGGTCCGTACTGAGTGCCGCCGGCGGGTACCGGGACGTCCCTAGCGAAGATCTTGACTTGTGGTTACGACTGTGTGCCAACGGTGTTCGCCTGAAACGTCTGGCGCGACCCGGTGTCGACTACCGCACGCACGCTGCACAGATCACCGCGGCACGCGACTGGCGGCAGCGCTCTTGGCGCGACGAGCGCACCAACCAGGCGTATGCCGCGCTGGCTGAACACATACTGGGTCAGCGCGCAATGCGGATCACCACCTTGTCAGTGGCAGACCTAAGCAGCGCAGAGAAAGCCCGCAACATGACCTCGTTCGCGGAGGCATTTCGCACGGCTATCGCGGTGCTGCCTCCGCTGGCCCGCATGCGAGCAGAGCGCCAGTTGAGAGCCCGTGAAAAATGGTTCTGGGGCGAACTGCGCTAAGCGAGCGACCGAAACCTGCCGTTACGAGACCCGCTGATCGAGCGTCTGCCGTAGCAGCGTGCTGGAGGTTTGAACGGTGTAGGGCAGATAGAAGACCTCGACGCCTACTGCTGCAAAGTCACGTTCAAGTCGCTGTCCCTTGGGTGTTCCTCGCCAGTCATCTCCCTTGAAGATGACGTCGAACGGGTGCTCCCGCCAGACATCGAGCTTGCTCGGCACATCTTCGACAATCGCCTCATCGACAAACCGAATGTGTTTGACGATCTCGAGTCGCTCGGCTAACGGGATAACCGGGACCTTGCGCTTGGCGCGCAGGGACATCCCGTCGCTCACCACACCAGCGATGAGATAGTCGCAGCGCTCACGAGCGCGCTGCAGAATATTCAGATGACCAATATGGAACAGGTCATAAACCCCGGGCGCATACCCCACGCGCAGTTCCTTGTTCGCAGCGTCATATCTCACGCCGAGCCCTCCCCTGTCGTGCCAGCCATGCGCTCTCTCGGCACCGGCTCAGGGAGTCTATCTCATAAGTGAACGGTGTTCATGACCTAGGCGGGGGTCCGTCCCCTACCCGCACCCGGCGCCCGTCAATCCGAAAACCCTCGCGCGCCATACGGCCGACGTAGTCGACAAGCATCGCCCGCTCGTGCACCTTGATTCGCTCGTGCAGCGAACCCTCGGTGTCATCGTCGCGCACCTCGACGATCCGCTGGTCCAGAATCGGGCCACTGTCTACGCCGTCGTCGACCAGGTGGATGGTGGATCCGGTGACCTTGACGCCGTAGGCCAGCGCATCGTGAACGCCATGCGCCCCGGGGAAGCTCGGCAGCAGTGCGGGGTGGGTGTTGAGGATCGGGGCCACGGTCAGCATGTCTGGTCCGACGATCTTCATGAATCCGGCGGTCACGACGAGAGCAGGTGCCTCGGCTCGCACCCGGGCCGCCAGGGCGGCGTCCCACTCCGAGCGGCCGGGATAGTCGCGCACTCGCTCAACAAAGGTCGGGATGCCTGCACGCTCGGCCCGAGCCAACCCCTCGATGCGGCCACGGTCAGCACCGACGGCCGCGATGCGCACGCCGTACGCCGGATCGGCTGTCGCATCGATCAGCGCCTGCAGCAGGGTCCCCGACCCAGAGACCAGGACGACGATGTCGACGGGATCAGGAGTGGACGGCACGCGGCAGAGGCTACCGTCAGCGCAGCGTGCGCCAGTAGTGCAGGGCCGACGCGCTGGCGACGGCACCGAGCGCGACTTCGATCGGGAGCAGCAGGATCGTCACCCAACTGGGGCCAACGTAGGACATCGAGCCGCCGGAGACGCCCATACTGCCGAGGAAGGCAACGAGCAGCACAAGCAGCGCGGCGATTCCGCCTGCCGTGGCAGCAGTCTGGATCTTCATGGTGAAGGAGGCCAGCGCCGTCAGCGCACCCGATGCCCACCACCCGACTGCCAGCCCCACCGCGACCGGGATGAGCGGGGTAAACGGCGCCCATGCTGGGCCGGCGCCGGCTTCGGGCAAGGCTCCGAGCGCGGGCACCATAGGCAGGATGCCCGGCGACATCGCGGCGTGCCCAACACTCACCGGGCCGATTTGGAAGGCAGCGCCAGACAGCCAGGCCCCTCCCCAAGCGGCCGCATTGGGCAGTGCGAAGAGTTGGCCGAGTGCGAGGACGATGCCACCGGTCAGGCCAGTCCCGAGCTCCTGCGAAATCTCGCTGATCCGGGACCACGACAAGACAACCGCGGCCAACACCAGGAGCGCTCCCAGGCCCAGCAGAATGCCCGCGCCCCGAAGCGCCGGCTGCCACGCGCGCCTGATGACCACGGGAATGGGCTCGATCACCCGCTCAACCATCGTGTCGAGCGAAGGATCGATGCCATCCTTGCGCGCCTTGAGGACACCTAAGACAAGTCCCACCGAGGCCACCAGCAGCGCTCCCGGAATGACGTAGATCGGGTTAGGCCGGGCGGGACCGAGCCAGGCGACCAGGGCAAGCGCGACACCGGTCAGGGTGTAGCCCCCGACATATACCGCCGGGAGGTGCCACCACGCCGCCTCGTCGTGATCGTGACTCTGCCCCTCGGTCTGCACGAGCGCCGCCCGGGCCGCGCTGCGAGCACAGAGCACGGCCGCGATGGTCAGCCCTAAAAGCGGGAAGGTGACGGCGACCTCCTCGCCGGGCACACCGGTGGAACCACGGTGCGCCATCACCCACACCACCGGGGCGAGGGTGAGTGCCTCAAACCATGAGTCCGGGCTCTGCGGATCGGTCACCCAGGCTGCCATCGCCGGGAGAACCAACATGAGCGCGAGCGCCAGGGCCCCGACCGCACCGAAACCGAACGCGACGCTCAGCCGCCGCCACGGCCCCGCCGGGTCAAGCGCTCTCGTGGGCACGATCTGGCGGGTGCGTTCGAGCAGACTCATGATGCGCCCATCGTCGCCCGGAACGACAGCATCCCCCGGCAGGCACGCCGGGGGATGCTGTCGAAGTCGACCTCAGGGGTCAGGAGCTCTGCATGATCTCCCGCATGAGCTGGGCGGTCTCAGTCGGCGTCTTGCCAACCTTGACACCCGCCGCCTCCAAGGCTTCTTTCTTGGCCTGCGCCGTGCCAGAGGAGCCGGAGACGATCGCGCCTGCGTGGCCCATCGTTTTGCCTTCGGGTGCGGTGAAGCCCGCGACGTACCCGACGACCGGCTTGGTGACGTTGTCCTTGATGTACGCCGCCGCACGCTCTTCGGCGTCGCCGCCGATCTCGCCGATCATGACGATGGCCTTGGTCGCCGGGTCGGCCTCGAACGCCTCAAGGGCGTCGATGTGCGTCGTGCCGATGACGGGGTCCCCACCGATACCGATGGCGGTAGTGAAGCCAAGATCCCGCAACTCATACATCATCTGATAGGTCAGCGTGCCCGACTTGGAAACCAGACCGATCGGCCCCTTGCCCGCGATCGTGTGCGGCGTAATGCCGGCCAGCGACTCTTCGGGCGTGATGATGCCGGGACAGTTGGGACCGATGATCCGCGTCTTCTTGCCGACCGAGTAGTTGTAGAACTCGGCCGAGTCCTTGACCGGGATGCCCTCGGTGATGACCACCAGGAGCGGAATCTCGGCGTCGATCGCCTCGACCGCGGCATCCTTAGCGAACGGCGGCGGCACGAAGGCCACTGACACGTTGGCGCCCGTCTTTTCCATGGCCTCGGCCACGGAGCCGAAGACGGGCAGTTCCTGGCCACCGATCTCTGCCGTGGTGCCGGCCTTGCGCGCGTTGACTCCGCCGACGATGTTGGAGCCGGCCTCGAGCATGAGCGCGGTGTGCTTGGTGCCCATACCTCCGGTCATGCCCTGCACGATGATCTTGCTGTCAGCATCCAAAAAGATTGCCATTGCTTGCGATTCCCTCTACTCGTCTGCTGTCAGCGTCACTTGTCGGACGGTGTTCCGGCGAGTTCCGCAGCCTTAGCCGCAGCGCCGTCCATCGTGTCGACCTGGGTCACGAGCGGGTGGGCCAGCTCGTTGAGAATCGCCCGACCGGCCTCGACGCTATTGCCATCGAGACGCACCACCAGGGGCTTGGTCGCGTTGTCGCCGAGGATTTCAAGGGCACCCTTGATGCCGTTCGCCACCTCGTCGCACGCGGTGATGCCACCGAAGACGTTGACGAAAACCGACTTCACCTGCTCGTCGCCGAGAATCACGTCGAGGCCGTCAGCCATGACCTGAGCGTTGGCGCCGCCACCGATGTCGAGGAAGTTAGCGGGCTTCACGCCGTGCTCTTCGCCGGCGTACGCAACGACATCGAGAGTCGACATGACCAGACCCGCACCGTTGCCGATGATGCCCACCTGGCCGTCGAGCTTGACGTAGTTGAGGCCCTTGGCCTGCGCCTTCGCCTCCAACGGGTCAGCCGCGGCCTTGTCCTCCAAGTCGGCGTGCTCTGGGTGCCGGAAGTCGGCATTGCCATCGAGCGAAACCTTGCCGTCGAGGGCGACGATCTCGCCGTCTTCGGTCTGCACCAGCGGGTTGACCTCAACGAGCGTCGCGTCTTCCCCGGCGTAGACATCCCAGAGTTTCACCAGCACGGGGGCGACCTTGGCGCCGGTCTCGGCGTCGAAGCCAGCCTCGGACACGATCTCCTGCGCCTTGGCCTCATCGATCCCCACATTGGGATCGACGGCGACCTTGGCCAGCGCTTCCGGGCGTTCCACGGCGAGCGTCTCGATGTCCATACCGCCTTCGACGGAACACATCGCGAGTAGGCCGCGGTTCGACCGGTCTAGCAGCACGGAGAAGTAGTACTCCTGGGCGATCTTGGCGCCCTGGGCAATCATCACGGTGCCGACGGTGTGGCCCTTGATGTCCATCCCGAGGATCTCACCGGCAAACTGCTCGGCCTCATCCACGGTCTTGGCGACCTTGACACCACCGGCCTTACCGCGGCCACCGGTCTTGACCTGCGCCTTGACCACCGTCACGCCGCCAGATTTGGCGCCGATCGTCTCGGCGGCGGCGCGTGCCTCAGCGGCAGTTGTCGCCGTGGCTCCGGCTAGTACGGGAACTCCGTGCGCCTCAAAGACGTCACGGGCTTGATACTCGAAAAGATCCACGGATTTGTCCTCGCGTCGAGTGTGGGGATCGTCCGTCCCTGAGCGTAGCGGGGGCCGCGCTCAGGACGAGAGTGGGTTGGCTTCCACGTTCTATGTACTGGCTGTGAGCCCCAACTGTGGCACCGCCTCGCGCAGCGCAGTGCGCCAGTCCCGCTGCACCGCGACGCCCGCGGTGGACCAGGCCCAATGCCCCAGAACGCTGTATGCCGGGCGCGGCGCGGGCCGTGGGAATGCCTCGCTGGTCGTGGGCTGAACCCGCTCTGGGTCCAGACCCAACTCCTCGAAAAGCGCACGGGTCAACCCGAACCAGGTCGTCTCCCCCGAGGCCGTGCCGTGGTAGATCCCCGGCGCCGCCTCGGCGCCGATGAGCGAGACGAGTTGGGTCGCAAGGTCACCCGTCCACGTCGGTTGACCACGCTGGTCATCCACGACTGACAAGGTCTCGTGGCTCTGGGCGAGGCGCGCCATGGTGGCAAGAAAGTTGGGCCCACCGGCTCCGTATAGCCACGCGGTACGCACGATCTGACTGTCAGGGCACAGCTCTCGCACCGCCTGCTCCCCCGCGAGCTTGGTGCGTCCGTATGCCGACCTCGGCGCGGTCGCGGCGTCCTCGGCATACGGCGACGTCGCCGCTCCGTCGAAGACATAGTCGGTCGAGATGTGCACCATGCGAGCGCCCGCCGCCGCGCACGCGCGGGCAAGGTTGGCCGCACCGGTCGCATTGACGGCATAAGCGCTCTGCTCGGACGCCTCGGCGTCATCGACCGCGGTCCATGCCGCGGCGTTGACGACGAGGTCGTGTCCGTCCACGGCCCGCTCGCACGACCGCAGGTCGGTGATGTCGACTTGCGGTCGCCCGGCTGCGGTGACCTCGTGCCCAGCCTCACGCAGGCTCGTGACGAGATCTTGGCCGAGCATCCCGCGAGCGCCGGTCACCAGCGTGCGCATCAGCGACCCAACCGTGAATAGGTGGTCTCCGCGGTGACTTTGGCGGTGCGCCACCAGTCTGGGTTGGCCTGGTACCACTCGATAGTGGCTGCGAGACCGTCCCTGAATCGCGTATAGGTCGGCTCCCAGCCAAGCTCGGTGCGCAGCTTGCTGGAGTCAATGGCATAGCGCAGGTCATGCCCGGGACGGTCCGGCACATGGTCGAACCAGTCGGCCGACTTGCCCATCAACTCCAGGATGGTGGCGATTACCTCGCGGTTGCTCTGCTCACCATCTGCGCCAATCAGGTAGGTCTCCCCGGGCCGGCCGCGTTCAATGATCGCGATGACAGCCTCGTTGTGATCATCGACATGGATCCAGTCGCGCACGTTGTCACCGGAGCCGTACAACTTGGGCTTGACCCCTTCCAGCACACCGGTGACCTGACGGGGAATGAACTTCTCGACGTGCTGACGCGGGCCGTAGTTGTTAGAGCAGTTCGAGATGGTGGCTTCGAGGCCAAAGGAACGTACCCAGGCACGCACCAGCAAATCGCTGGAGGCCTTGGTCGCGGAGTACGGCGAGCTCGGGTTGACCGGAGTCGTCTCAGTGAATCTCGCGGGGTCATCCAGGCTCAGGTCGCCATAGACCTCGTCGGTGGAGATGTGGTGCAGTCGCTTGCCGTGGCGGCGTACGGCCTCCAGGAGTTGGTATGTCCCCACGACGTTGGTCTGAACGAACGGCCACGGATCATCCAGGCTGTTGTCGTTATGACTGTCCGCTGCGAAGTGCACCACGACGTCATGTGAGGCGACCAAGTCATCGACGAGGTCGGCGTCCGCCACCGAACCCTTCACCAGGTCGATGTCATCGATCACCGGGTCCAGAGACGCGGCGTTCGCGGCATAGGTCATCGCATCCAGCACGGTGACCTTCCAGTTCGGTCGCTGTGCTGCGGCCAACAGCACGAAGTTCGCTCCAATAAAGCCGGCCCCACCTGTCACAAGCACTCGCATACGCCGACCCTACGACGGGATCGGGAGCGTGACCCAGCAACCGTGGCGGCGCACCCAGCGAGTTCCCGGCCGGTAAGGTGCCTCAAATGAAGGGCATCGTTCTTGCCGGGGGAAGTGGAACTCGCCTTCACCCCATCACTCGGGGGATCAGCAAACAGCTGCTCCCCATCTATGACAAACCCCTGATCTATTACCCCATCGCGACGCTCATGCTCGCCGGGATCAGAGACGTCCTGGTCATCACGACGCCACACGATCGCGAGCAGTTCCAGCGGCTCTTGGGTGATGGAAGCCAGTGGGGCATGACACTGACGTACGCCACCCAGGCGCAGCCCCGCGGGCTTGCCGAGGCGTTCCTGGTCGGCGAGGAGTTCATCGGCGATGAGAGCGTCGCGCTCGTCCTCGGCGACAACATGTTCTTCGGACCAGGTCTCGGCACTCGACTGCGCGAAGCCACTCCGGTCACGGGCGGGCGGATCTTCGCTTACCAGGTTCGCCATCCAGAGGCCTACGGCGTCGTGGAGTTCGGGGCCGATCAGCAGGTGCTCTCCCTGGAGGAGAAGCCCGCGAAGCCTCGCTCGCACTTCGCCGTCCCCGGGCTGTATTTCTATGACAACTCCGTCGTCGAGATCGCGCGCAACCTCACTCCCAGCGCTCGGGGCGAGTTGGAGATCACCGACGTCAATAGGACCTACCTCCAGCGTGGTCAACTCACCGTGACGCCGCTGCCGCGCGGCACCGCCTGGCTAGACACCGGCACGGTCGACACCCTGTTGGATGCTGGACAGTTTGTCCGCACGATCGAAGAGCGTCAGGGCCTCAAGGTCTCCTGCCCAGAGGAAATTGCCTGGCGGCAAGGCTGGATTGACGACGAACTCCTAGCCCACCATGCCTCCGACCTGGCCAAGAGCGGCTACGGCCACTACCTGACCGAACTACTCGAGAACGCTTCTGAGGTATCACCTAATGCAGATTGAGCCCCTCCCGATCGACGGCGCCCTGGTCGTCACACCGCGCCAGTTTCCGGATGACCGCGGTGTCTTTATGGAGGGCTATCGCGGCGACCGGTTGGCCGAGCACCTCGGCCACGAACCTCGCATCGTGCAGACCAACATCTCGACGTCCGCTCGGGGCACGCTGCGCGGCATTCATTTCGCCGATGTGCCGCCCTCTCAGGCCAAGTACGTCACCGCTCTGGCTGGCAGTTTCGTCGACTTCCTGATCGACCTGCGGGTCGGGTCGCCCACGTTCGGGCAGTGGGCGTCGGTGCAGCTTGATACGACAGACCGCCGCGCGGTCTATGTGCCAGAGGGTTTGGGCCACGCGTTGTTGGCCTTAGAAGACGACAGCGTCGCGCACTATTTGTGCACGGCGCCGTACGCCCCCGCACGCGAGCACGCGATCAACCCGCTGGACCCCGAGGTTGGCCTCAGCATCCCGGACGACCTGACCCCGCTGCTCTCCCCCAAGGACACCGCGGCGCCAAGCCTGAGCGAAGCTCGCTCCGCTGGCCTGCTGCCGACGTACGAGGAGTGCCTGGCCTGGACCGCCAGCCTGCGCACGACACCGGCATAGGACTTACCCGCACGCCTGATGGACGCGAGGGCCATCACTCGGGTGCGGTGTCACCTAGGTGCGTGCGCACCCAGGTGATGATGTCCTCGGTGGTGGCGCCGGGGGTAAAAACGGTCGCGACGCCCATCTTTTCCAATTCAGGACGATCCTCATCGGGGATGATGCCGCCGCCGAAGACGACGATGTCGGCGGCATCACGCTCCCGCAGCAGTGCCGTGACCTTCGCGAACTGCGTCATGTGCGCCCCAGAGAGCACTGATAGCCCTACTGCGTCGGCGTCTTCTTGGATCGCCGCCTCCACGATCTGTTCTGGTGTCTGATGCAGTCCGGTGTAGATCACCTCGACGCCGGCGTCTCGCAGCGCCCGGGCCACGACCTTGGCGCCGCGGTCATGACCATCCAGGCCCGGTTTGGCAACAACGATCCGCAGTGGCGCACTCTTCATGCCTCGGAGCCTAACTGTCGGCGGCGGCACATCGCGGTCCGATCAGCATCGACAACCGGCCGTGTTCGCGGTCGTGTCAAACCCGACGCCTGTGAGGCTCGCCACGCTCAAAAGGCGCAATCTCGGTACTTTTGTGACGGATGTGACGGTTGTGACGAACTCTTTCGGGATATCCACAAAGATCTCGTCGTTCGATTTCAGATCACGGGAAGGTCACGGTACTGTTTCCCAGTCACTCCCCCGAGACAACAGGAAGTTGGTGTGCGTCTTGTCCCGCAAGTATCAGGGTCGACACCGTGCTCTTCCGGTATCCCCGCTGCAGAGCGCCCGAGTCGCTCTCCCAGCGTTGGCCGCGGCCTCGCTGACCGTTGCAGCCGCCGGTACCGCCGCAGCCACGGACGTCGGCCAGCAGACCCGTACGAACGCGTCTGCCGGATTCCAGGACACCACGCAGTGGAGCCAGTCCAGCGCCGGAGTATCTCGCTCCAGCCAGCGCGCCAGCGTGACGAAGGCCAAGGCCAACGTCGCAGCGAAGGCTAAGACCCGCTCCGCAAGCGTCACCCAGGCCCAGGCCTCCCGCGATAACGCGACCCGTCGTGCGGCCCTCGGTGCACTCGCAGCCAACGACACATCGGCGACGACTTACACCAAGCCAAAGCCCAAGCCCAAGCCAGTTGCACAGCCGGCAACGGACACCCAGAACGCGCCGACTCGGGGGAGCCAGGCGCAGACAGGGTCCTCCACCTCGCAGGGAACGCAGCAGAGCCAAGCCCCGACCCGCTCGGGCATCCCGACTCGCTCGGCTACCTCGACGCAGACCGCTGCCCCGCAGAGCAGCTCGACGGGTTGGGTATCTCCCATCTCGGGCGGCACCCGCACCTCGGGCTTCGGCTACCGCTGGGGCCGGATGCACAGCGGCATCGACTACGCCGCCCCGGTTGGCACCCCGTTGCGCTCCATGAACAACGGCACCGTCACCGCCGTCGGCTGGTACGGCGGCCAGGGCCAGCGCGTTGTCGTCCGCTTCGACAACGGCACTGAAGCCCACTACGCACACATGTCGAGCTTCTCGGTGAGCCCCGGCTCGCGCGTGAGCGCTGGCCAGGTTATCGGCCTCTCCGGCAACACCGGTAACTCGACTGGCCCGCACCTCCACCTTGAGATTCACGTCGGTGGAGTGGCCATCAACCCGGCAGGTTGGCTCGCCGCACGCGGCCTCGGCTGATCGATTCATCCCGGTTCTGACGACAAAGACCGCCACCTGGTTCCGACCAGGTGGCGGTCTTTTCGTGCTCCCAACGCCGGTCGAGCCCGGTGTCCCCAACGCCGGTCGAGTAGGCCCACCAACGCCGGTCGAGCCCAGCCCACTAACGCCGGTCGAGTAGGCCCACCAACGCCGGTCGAGTAGGCCGAGGCGCTAGCCGAGGCCGCATCGAGACCACCCCCACTACCAAGGTCTCGACACGGCTCGCGCCAAGGCGCTCCCCGGCTCGACCAGCGTTGGGGGTTCCAACGCCGGTCGAGTAGGCCGAGGCGCTAGCCGAGGCCGTATCGAGACCACCCCACTACCAAGGTCTCGACACGGCTCGCGCCAGGGCGCTCGCCTGCTCGACCAGCGTGGGGGGGGCCCAACGCCGGGCGAGGAGACCGAGGCGCCAGCCGAGGCCGCATCGAGACCACCCCCACCAACGCAGGTCGAGTAGGCCGAGGCGCTAGCCGAGGCCGTATCGAGACCACCCCACTACCAAGGTCTCGACACGGCTCGCGCCAGGGCGCTCGCCTGCTCGACCGGCGTGGGTAGGCGCTCGCCTGCTCGACCGGAATGGAGGTGGGTGCTCGACCGGCGTGGGAGGTGCGGGCGATCTAGAGTTTCTCGACGGGTGCGTACCGCAGCAGCAGACGCTTGACGCCCGCTTCACCACCAAAGTCCACGTGCGCCATGGCGCGCTCGCCGTCGCCCTCAACTCGAATCACCGTGCCGAGACCGAATGAGTCGTGGGTGACCTTGTCACCGCCGGCCAGCGAGATCGGGGGTCGGTTGCCAGGGCTCTTCACGCCGGGGCGGCTGGCCAGTCGAGCCACGGCCGGAGTCTTGGTGTGCCGCGTCATTCCCGTCGCCGCTTCGCGGTCCCACCGCACCAGCTCCGGCGGAATCTCGTCCAGGAAGCGCGAGGGTGGGTTGTACTGCGGCGCCCCCCACGCTGAGCGCATCTGTGCCCGCGAGAGGTGCAGACGCTGCCTGGCTCGGGTAATCCCGACGTAGGCCAGCCGACGCTCTTCTTCCAGCTCGTCGTTGTCGCCGAGGGCGCGGGTATGCGGGAAGGTGCCGTCTTCCAACCCCGTGAGGAACACGACCGGAAACTCCAACCCCTTGGCCGTATGCAGCGTCATGAGGGTGACGACTCCGGCGTCATCACCTTCGTCCGGGATATCGTCAGCGTCGGCGACCAGCGACACCTGCTCAAGGAAGTCGACCAGCGAACCCTCGGGGTAAGTCTCATCGAACTCCCTGGCCACTGCCACGAGTTCGGCGAGGTTTTCGACGCGTGTTTCGTCCTGTGGGTCAAGGCTCTGCCGAAGTTCGGACAGGTAGCCAGATCGATCGAGAATGGCCTCCAGAAGGCCTGCGACACCGACGTCCGTCTCGGAGGTCTCGCGCAGGCCCTCCATCAGCGCCGTGAACCCGCGTACGGCGCTCAACGAACGCGTGGCGATACCCGGGGCATCCTCGGCCCGTCCGAGGGCGGCCACGAACGGGATCCGTTCTCGATCCGCGAGCGCGGAGACGCACGCCTCGGCGCGATCACCGATTCCGCGCTTAGGGACATTGAGGATCCGCCGCAGGTTGACCGTGTCGGCGGGATTGGCCACCACCCTCAGGTAGGCAAGAGCGTCCTTGATCTCGCGGCGCTCGTAGAAGCGGGTGCCGCCGACAATCTTGTATGGCAAACCCACCCGCACCAGGACTTCTTCCAGCGCGCGCGACTGGGCGTTGGTGCGATAGAACACCGCGACATCCTTGGGCTGCACGCCATGCCGGTCGGAGAGTTGGTCAATCGTGCTCGCGATGAACGACGCCTCGTCATGTTCGTTGTCCGCGACGTACCCCACGATGGGAGCACCGTCACCGGAGTCGGTCCACAGGTTCTTCTTGCGCCGATCTGGATTGCGTTCGATGACGGCATTGGCAGCTTTAAGAATGGTCTGCGTCGAACGGTAATTCTGTTCCAGCAGAATGGTTTTCGCTTCAGGGTAGTCCTGCTCGAACTCCACGATGTTGCGGATGGTCGCGCCACGGAAGGCATAGATCGATTGGTCGGCGTCACCCACCACGGCGAGCTCGGCGGGCGGCACCTGCCCCTGCGCGCCATCGGCAATCTCGTGGCCAACCAGCTCGCGGATGAGTGCGTACTGCGCGTGGTTGGTGTCCTGGTATTCGTCGACCATGATGTGCCGGAACCGACGGCGATAGTGCTCGGCCACGTCGGGGAAGGCCTGCAGCAGGTTGACCGTCGTCATGATGAGGTCGTCAAAATCGAACGCGTTGGCCTGGCGCAGCCGCCGCTGGTAGGTCGTGTAGGCCTCCGCCACCACGCGATCGTGTTCGTTGCTCCCACCGTTGGTCGAGCCCGCCGAGACCTGGCTAGCGAAGGTTTCTTCATCGATGAGTTCGTTCTTGGCGTTGCTCACCTGATGGGTGAAGGCCCGTGCTGGATAGCGCTTCGGGTCGAGGTCCATATCCCGCAGCACCAGCGCCATCAACCGCTGACTGTCCGCGGCGTCGTAAATCGAGAAACTCGACTTCATTCCGAGCTTGCCGGCCTCGCGGCGCAGGATGCGTACGCACGCAGAGTGGAAGGTCGAGACCCACATCGCGCGCGCCACGGGGCCGACGAGGGTCTCGACGCGTTCGCGCATCTCGGCAGCGGCCTTGTTGGTAAAGGTGATGGCCAGAATCTGACCAGGCGCTGCGCCGCGGTCACCGAGCAGGTGGGCGATGCGATGAGTCAGGACCTTGGTCTTGCCCGAACCGGCTCCGGCCACGATGAGCAACGGCGTGCCGTGGTGCAGCACCGCCTCACGCTGCTGGGGATTCAGCCCCGTCAGCAGTTGTTCGCCACGGGGGCGCTCGTGATCGGCAGCGGCTCTGGTGGGCCCTGGCACGCCCTCCGCCGCCCACGCGGGCACGCCGCGTTCATCGACCGGCGGCAGGCCGTCATCCCGGGATGCCGACCCCTTCGCTGAGTTCTCGGGCTTGGTCAGCCCAGGCAGGGGCAGGTCATCAAAAAGGCTGGCGCTCGTCATTGCCCTGCCAGGGTACGTCGTCCCTCTGACAGCAGTTCCGCGAGTGCCAGCGAGCAACCGACCGCAGTAGGCTCCGCACGTGACCCGCGGCACCCCAGATCTCAAGGTCGAGGCGCTCGGCGCTCAGGTGGCCGTACGACTTCCACTAGACGCCGTCGAGCAGGCACGCGAAGCCTGGCGCTGGTGCCTCGCGACCTTCGACCGCGAGGCGGACAGTGCGCTTGACCTGACCAACCGGCCTGACCTGGAGCCGGGTCAGGTGCAGGAGCATCTCAGCCGCGAACTGACCCTTCGAGCGATCAATCACCAGCGAGGACAACGCCTGATGGTGCACGCCGCGTGTGTCGTCAGCCCCACCTCTGGACGCGGTCTCGTTCTGGTCGGCGAATCTGGCGCGGGCAAGACAACAGCAGCAATTCACCTATGCTCGAACGGATTTCGATACGTCACGGACGAGACCGTCGCGCTGGACGACGCCCATCACGCGTTGCTTTATCGCAAACCGCTATCGATGGTGGAAGCCACCCAGTCGCGGTTCAAGGCACAGCGCGCCCCCGAGACATTGGGTATGTCCGTCGCGGAACGCTCACCGCAGGTCGGGGCCATGGTCCTTCTCGCCCGCGACCCGACCTGCACTGCCCCCAGCCTGGAACCAGTCAGCCTCATCGACGCCCTCGCGGACCTCATCCCCCAAACCTCATCGCTCGTGGTCCTGCCCACCCCGCTGACCCGACTGGTTGATCTCGCGAACGCGGCGGGTGGTGTCCAGC
This sequence comes from Demetria terragena DSM 11295, assembly GCF_000376825.1. Taxonomy (NCBI): domain Bacteria; kingdom Bacillati; phylum Actinomycetota; class Actinomycetes; order Micrococcales; family Dermacoccaceae; genus Demetria; species Demetria terragena. The sequence continues at coordinate 57,869 of NZ_AQXW01000001.1, forward strand.
GATTGCGCTATCGGGAGATCGGCGACACGACCGAGTTACTGCGGGTGGCCACCGACCGGAGCGAACCCACCTGCTCCAGTGCGAGCGTGGCCGGGCCGCGCCCCTCAGCACCCCACGAACAGCTCCCGCCTGGCGCGGTCATCCGCGCCGATTTTCACGAGGCGTGCACCGATGAGGATGACGTCCTGGTCCTCATCGGTGACACTCCGGTACGACTCGCAGGCATCGGCGCAACCATCTGGAAACTCGCACTAGAGCCCCAACAACTCGACGACTTGGTGGCAGGGTGCGTCGCGGCCCATGGCAAGGTTCCTGAGGCTGAGCAGCGCGTACGCCGTGTCCGCCAGGCGATGCTGGATTTTGGAGTGTTGTGTGCCGGTCCGACCGTTCCGGTGCGGGGCTAACTCAGATACAGACCAGGGTCGGCGAGCTCACGGCGATATCGTCGCCCGAAGTAGACAGAGGCGATTGCGCGACTGCGAAGGTGAGTTGAATGGTGATGCTTGCCGATGCCGTCGTGGTGAACTCGACGGCGATCGTTCCTGGGTTCACTTGGACAGTGGTACGGGTGGTGCTTTGCCCACCGGCGGTGACCGAGAACGACGCGGTCTGCGAATTTGTCCTGAACCAGTTCACGACCGGAAAAGTGAGTCGGTAGGACTTGTTCGGTTCCAATTGCAGCGTGAGTTGAGTCTTCGTCTCCGCTGAACCGAGCCCCCGTGCCGGATCGGCGTTTCCCCCGAACTGGTTGCCTTGAAAACCAGACCAGCCGTTTCCCAGGTAGCCGGTATTCGTCGGGGTCGACCATGAACCAGGAAAACCGACTTGAGGAAGCGAGTTGCACGAGGCCGCGGCAGCGCGGGCCGCCGGGAGCACGACCAGTGCAGGAACAGTCCACGCGGTCCGTGCCAGCGCCCTGCGCGTGGGGACACTCGGTTTCTGTTCCATATGTTTCCACCCGTCCTCGCGCCCACGTCCTGGGCGAGCCTCGTCCCGAGGGCACCGACGACCGTCGAGTCGGCACCACACTCGAATGTGATCTGTGCTCACCATTCTGACAGGTACCCGGCGCACAGTGCACCTGTCCCCGCTTTCGGTGAGCCGCGCGGGCGTCAGTACGCGCCACGCCCCCGAAGCACTGCACCGATGGTTTGCCCGAGAATGACCAGGTCCCCGGTGGCCGACCAGTTGTCGACGTAGTACAGATCGAGCCGGGCGCTGTCCGACCAAGTCAGGTCGCTGCGCCCACTCACCTGCCACAACCCGGTCAGCCCGGGCCGGACCGTCATTCGGCGCCGCGCCATATCTGGTCCGTATTCCGCGACCTCTTGCGGCAGCGGCGGGCGCGGGCCGACCAGACTCATGTCGCCACGCAGCACGTTCACGAACTGCGGGAGTTCGTCAAGGGAGAACCGTCGGAGGACTCTCCCCACGGGAGTAACTCGCGGGTCGGTCGTCAATTTGAACAACGGCCCACGGTCGGGGCGCCCCTCGACCAGCTCCTGCCGAAGATGATCCGCATCGGCCACCATCGTGCGGAATTTCAGGATGGTGAACCTGACCCCGTCTCGACCCACCCGAGTCTGCCGGTAGATGATCGGTCGCCCCTCCGATACCAAGATGGCGAGGGCGATGATCGCCTGCACTGGAAGGCTCAGCACCAGAAAGACCGTCGCGAGGGCATAGTCGAAGACGGTCTTCCACACCCACCGCGATCCACGGAAAGTCAGTGCACCCAACCGTAGAAGTGGCACACCGGCGATGGGTTGCGACACCAGTCGGGCGCGGGACACCTCGGTGAGATCCGACATGACCAGGAGATCGACCCCGTCCGGTTCCAGGTCCCACGCGAGGGTGCGCAGCGCTGCCGGTCCACGGCGCGACCCTGCCCAGGCAACCGCATCGACGCCCAAGGCGACCGCTACCGATGCGGCATCGGCCTCTCGCCCCCGCACCTCGGTGCCGTAGATCGGCCCATCCAGATCGTCGCAGCACACGCCCTGCACGACGTACCCCGCGGCAGGTTCACGCTCAATGGCAGCAATGAGTTCCCGCAGGTGGTCCTGACCACCGACGACCAAGACGCGTTCCTGATAGGCGCCCGACTGCCGTCGGGCCCGCACGATGAACCTCCGCCAGGCCAGCCGCCCCAGGCCAGTCAGCAGCACGCCGAGCGGGAAGGCGATGACGACATACCCACGGGCAAACAACAACTGCAGGACATAGGACAACAGGGCGAACGCAGCGAATAGCCCAACTCCCGCCCGAAGGATGGCGCGAAACTCCTGCTGGCCATATCCCAGGATGGACGTCCGGTACGCACCCGAGAGTCCGAGCGCCGCAACCCACGCGAGAACCAGCACGATCGAGACCGCCGAATAAGTGGTGCCGAGCCCGGCCACCTCCGCCGCGGTCCAGCCAAAGCGAATGACGTGAGCTATGCCGACCGCAAGCGCCACCAAGAGCGCGTCAGTCAGGAGGAGAGCGCCACGCAACCTCGTCATGACTGAGTCGCCGCGCCGGAACGGCCAGTGGCCTGTACTTCTTCGACCACCCTGCGCAATCGCTGGATGAATACCTCTTGCGCGAAGCGCTCTACCGTCTCAATCACCTGCGCGGCGTCCCAGGTCCGTGCATTGTTGCGATGCACCGCAGCCCTGATGTCCGCCGCGTCGGCGCTGTCGAAGAAGGCACCGTTGACGTCCTCGATGACCGTGTCGAGATAGCCGCCCGCCCGCAGCGCGAGCGTCGGCGTACCGAAGAGCGCCGCTTCCAGCGGAGTCAAACCAAAATCCTCGAAACTTGCGGCGATGAGAGCCTGCGCGTGAGCGTACGCCCACCGCAATTGCGCGTCAGTCTGATCCGTGACAATCCGCACGTTGGGCGGGCAGTCCTGCATAAGGTCGGCGAGCATCGGCCCAGATCCGACGACGAGCAGGTTGTCCTCCAGTCCGGCGAATGCCTCCACGATCACGTCGACATGCTTGTACGGCAGTAATCGCGACACCACCAGATAAAACGGAGGCTCCACTCCGGGAATGGCGGTCCGTGGCCCGTCGTGGGACAGCCCGGGCGGTGGGTGCATCACTTCGGCATCAATGCCGTAAGCATCAGCCACCGCTGACTGCACTGCCGTGGAGTTCACGACGACGCGGTCCGCTGCGCGCATGCGCCGACGATCCCAGCGTCGCAGTGTTGGCCCCACCGCCATGAGCACCAGCCCGATCGGACTCTTGTACGCCGGTTTACCGAGGTATCGCTCGGTCTGGTAGAGCCAACGCGCAGGCGAGTGGCAGTAGACAATCTTTGCGCCCGAGGACCGGAAAGCGTGCGCCCAGCCACTTGTCGAAGCCACGGTCACGTTGCCGGGGACACGCATGAACGAGGACGCCAATGGCAGCAGCGGGAAGGCCATCCGGTGGTTCCGCCGCAGTGTGGAGATCCGATTGAGCACACTGGCTTCGACTCGAAGGTGCTCAAACTCATGAAACGTGGTCGCTGGCTCATAGAGCAGCGTGTGCAACGGACTCTTGGGGAAGGCCGCGCGCATCGCGAGCACCACTCGCTCCGCGCCGCCGCGCTGGGTGAGGTAATCGTGCGCAAGGGTGACCGGCGGCTCGCTGAAGGAACGCCGTCCCGCTGCCACCGCCTGGAACACCTCGGCCACCGTGCGCGCCGTGGACGAAATGGGAAGGTGTTCAGCGACGTATGCCCGGGCCCGGCGTGCGCGTACCTCCGCTCGCTCGGGTGCGTCCAGGACATCAAGAATCGCCTCGACCATCGCGTCGGGGTCCCTGGGCGGGACGAGATAGCCCAGCGGCTGTTCACCTGGTGGGTGCACCAACTCTGTGGCGCCACCACCTCGCGTCGCAACCACGGGAGTGCCGCGGGCCATCGACTCGGCGATCACCTGGCCGAACGGCTCCGGGATCGTCGCGGCGTGCACAGACACAGCCAAGGCATCCAGCTCAGGTCGTGGGTCATCGATGTGCCCCACAAACGCGACCCGATCGTTCAATCCGAGCCGCTCGACTTCGGCCCGTAGCGCATGCTCGTAGTCCTCTTGACCGAACAGTGCTCCGCCTATGAGGCGCAGGGTGACACCGGGGCGTGCGGCGATCAGATCGGGCATCAACCGGATCACCTCTAGCTGTCCCTTGGTCTGGCTCAGCCGCCCCACGACGCCGATCACGTCGTGGCCCCGCTGTGGCGGTTCGGTCAATGGCCGGAGTTGTTCTGGCGTCAGTCCTGGTCGCGCAACGATGAGCTCACGCACTCGGGCAACGGTCGCGGCGGTGGCCTCAGAATTTGCGATGATCGCGCGCGGCGCCGTTCGTGCCAGAGCACGAACGAGGCGCACCATGGTTGAGGGGAGGTATTCGTGACTGATGCGGTCATGCAGGCTCCACACCAGCGGCAGGCCAGCCAGCCGCGCCGCGGGGACGCTGAGGAGATGGGCCTTCAGCGAGGCGCTCCACACCACGTCATGGTCACCCTCGCGCAACCGGCGCGCCAGCATCCGCACCATCGGCGTCAGACTCGCTGCTGCCTTCAAAGCCGCCCGCGCCGAGGTCGTCTCGGCACGAGTGAGCGAACGCACCCGCTCATCCATCCCCAAGATGTCGACGCGCACCCCGGCGGCCCTCAGCTGGTCGGCATACGGCCCTTCTTCCCCCAGAAATGCCTCGACGCTTAAGTCCCGGGGAAGCGCTCGAATGACCCGAAGGGTCGCCAACTCCGCCCCACCGACCTGCCCGGTGTGCGTCACCAATGCAATGCGCATCCAGGGGCGCCCTTCTCTATCGTGGCCGTCCGCAGAGACGATACTGGTGCGACTGCGACAACTGGTGCCACCCCGGATGCACCCATGGTGGTCGATCTCGGGAAGGAGTGCGTGTGCCCGCCGACGACCCCGGAACCGACCGCCCGACGCGGGCGCAAATCCAGCGCAATGCTGTGCGCGGTGCGACGTGGACCATGGCCGCCACGGCTATCACCATCCCCCTTGCGTTCGTCGCCAATGTCGTTCTCGCTCGAGTCCTCGGGGTCGAGGGGTACGGTCGGCTCGCCTTTCTGACCGCCGCACTGGAAATCGTCGTCGCGGTCACCGACATCGGCACGACGGCTGCGGTGATTCAGTTCGGCTCCCGGGCACATGCCCTCGGACAGACGGGAGAAGTTCAACGAATCCTGGCTCGGGCTCAGGGATTTCGCCTCCTCATCGTCGCCCCGGTGCTTTCGCTCTTCATCGTGCTGCTCGTCGACTTGGCGACGCCCGTGTTGATCGCGGGAGTCCTACTCGGAGTGTGGCTTCCTGCCGCATTGGCCGGAATCAATGACTGTCTCACGGTGGAGAATCGAACAGCCACGGCCGCCAAGATCCAACTCGCGATCGCTGTGGTGATTCAGACCGCTGTCGTCGTCGCTGCCCTGCTGAGCCAACAAGCCGACAGCACCTGGCTGGTACGACTCGCACTCACCGCGGTGAGCCCTTTGGTCGCCATCCCGCTGGTCACCAAGGCCTATCGATCGGCCGTGCTGCGCCCGCGGTCGCCTCGCGGACTCCCCTCGGGTTTCTGGAAATTCGCGATTCCAAGCGGCACCGCAGGCTTGATCGGCGGCCTCGTGGTCTCCCGAAGCGAGGTGCTGTTGTTGGAGTGGCTGGACACGCCAAATGCGGTCGGCCTGTTCGCGCTGGCCTTCGGTATAGCCGCTCATGTCTTTGGGCCAGCAAACGCACTGACCAATCCGCTCCTTCCTGCCGTGTCGAGTTTGCGTGCGGTAGACGCCGACGCGATACAGCGAGCGTTCCTGCGCGTCACCCGAGTCTCGGTCGCCATGGTGAGCGCCATCCTGCTGCTCGGCGTGCCAGCACTCGCAGTGCTCGTCGACACCATTTACGGCGCCGAATACCGCACCGCTGCAGCCCTTCTGGTGGTCCTAGCAGCCGGTATCGCGGTCTCGACACTCAGCGGGCCGGTCACGGCGTTCAACCTCTCCCGGCTTGCGAGTATGCGTGTCCTGTTCGCCAGCCTGATTGCGCTCATCGCCAACGCAGTGCTGGCAGTCGCGCTCATTCCGATGTGGAGTATCTGGGGTGCTGCGATCGCGAGCGTGCTGGCGGCGGTGACTCGCGTGGGCATCCTTGTGCGCGACGAACTCATCGCCCTCGAACTGGGGTGGGCCGGGATCCGTTCAGCAATCACCGCTTTGGCCACCAGCGCCATCGGTGCCGGTCTGGTGTGGTGGACGTCGAGATACATCCCGTGGACTCCGGCCGCGGTCGCGACGGCAGTCGGGCTCGGCGCCGTGCTGTGGTGGGCCACCCTGCGCTGTGCAGGCGCCACCATCGAACCCGGCGACCGTCAACAAATTGTCGGCGTCTTGCCGCGACCGCTCCGGGCAGGAACATCCCGCGTACTGTCGCTGGTCACCCGCTGATAGATCCGAGCGTAGGCCGCCGCTGTTGCCTCCCAAGTGAATTCGCGAACTCGTGACCGACCGACCGAGACGAGTCGCTCGCCCAGACTCCGGGTTTCCAAGAGCGTGCGCAACGCCGCCGCGAGCGCTTGTGGGTCACCACCGGGCACGAGCAGCCCATCAACGTCGTCGTCAATCAAGTCACTGAGTCCGTCGACGGCGCTTGCGACCACCGGCGACTCCGCAGCCCAAGCCTCCAGGACGACCAATCCAAATGCCTCGCGCCGGCTGGGCACCGCAACGGCGACGGCTCCAGCCATCAACCCGGCGACCTCGTCTGGGGGAACCACCCCCAGAGTGAGGACACGGTCATGCCCCGCGAGGCGTGCTCGGTCGGGCCCGTCCCCCGCCAGGACCACCCAACAATCGTCAGGGAGGTATTTGGCAGCGTCCGCAAGCACATCGAAGCCCTTGACCGGCACCAGCCGTCCAACCCCCACCACGTAGCGGGTGCCGCGCGGAAGCCCGGGGACCTGCGAACTCCGCGCGTCGGTGCAGGGCGCGACCCCGCCCTGCACGACCGCGCCGCCGTCCAAGCCGTACGACGAGCGCAGGTCAGCGAGCACCGCAGCCGAGCACCCCGTCACCGCACGGGCGCGCCGCACACCCTCCTGAAGCGCGGTCCGCAACAGCCAAGACCCGTCGAAGACCTCGCGGTCGGCGAATGTCTCGCCGTGCGAGGTCAGCACCACTGGCCGCTTGCCGACGGCGGCCGCCGCGAGCGCCCACGGTCCACTGGGACCAAAGCAATGCACGTGCACGATGCCCGGCCGCAGGTCCTTCCATGCCTGACGCCAGGCGCGCAGCGCCCCGGGCAGCAGGTGCACAAAATCGGCTACTCCGCTGAAACTCTGCCGTGGCAAGGGACACGGCAGATAGCGCACGCGTACGCCGTCCACCTCGCACTCAGCCAGGTCCCCCGGCATCGCCACAGTCCACACTTCAACGTGATGGCCAAGATCCTGCAGTGCTGCAGCGGCCTGTCGGACATGCTGCTCGACGCCGCCGATGCGAGGGTGATAGGACGACGACACGAGCGCGACGCGGTGCTGTGGCATCGTCACACTCCTCCACGACCGGCCTAGGACAGATGGGACCCGCAGTGACTGACCTCGCGATCGCCCAGTGCGCGTCCGCACAGCCTATGGGTGCCCAGGTCTACCAGCGACAGATTCTCGACCGAGCGCCGGATCGTCTTGCCCGACTCGGGTGGTCCATCGATATCGTCACGGCCCGCTCGATGCGCTCGCCACTACCTGGCACCCATCGAGTGCCACTTGGGTGGCTGAATCGTGCGGGTGTTTCCGCGCGACGGGCAGCCGGAAGGTTGCTGTACGGCAACCGCGACCTCGTCCACCGCTTCAGTCTTGAACTCCCTCCCGGGCGGGTCGATGTGGTCACTCTGCACGACGTCATCGGATGGCGATTTCCCGACGAGGAGACGCCAGCCGCGGCCGCGGCCGCAGAACTACGACGTGCCGCGGCAGTCATTTGCGTGTCGGAGTTCAGCGCGTCAGAGGCCAGGGAACTTTTCGGACTCGAACGTGTGCATGTCGTTCCCAATGGCGTGGACTCCGCATTCATTGACGCTGTCCCGGCGAACGCTGAGGCACTGACGCGGCGAGGCATTCGGGGGCCTTACGTCCTTGTCGGTTCCGGAGTCACGGCCCGAAAGAACCTCCCAGTCCTGGCCCAGGCGTGGCGGGTGATTCACCACCGCTGGCCGGATGTGCAACTCGTCATGACCGGTCCCGCCCACCCGCGACGGGATGCACTCTTTGCTGATTTGCCTGACGTGGTGCGTACTGGTTGGCTGCCCGCTGAAGAGATCCCGCCTCTCGTCGCGGCCGCTCAGGCGGTCGTCCTTCCCTCCACCTACGAAGGATTCGGGCTCCCCGCACTCGAGGCGATCGCGGCAGGTACGGCACTCGTGGCCGCTGACATTCCCGCGGTCCGCGAGGCGGTCGGCTCGGAGGCCATTCTCGTCTCCCCTGACCTCGATGGGTTGGTCTCTGGGCTCGACCTCGCGCTTGACGGCGGCGCCTCTATCCAGGCTGGGATAGAGCGCGGTCGCGCTCGCGCGCGGGAGATGACCTGGGACCTCTCGATGGCTGGCCATCTGCGCGTCTGGCAGTCCGTTCTCGAGCAGAATCCGGTCCTGCGGCCATGACCGATCCCGGACTCGGTGTCGTTCCTTTGGCCGTCGTCTGCGAGATGGCTCATGGCGTCGCCCAGGACCTCGCCGACCAGGCGGGGGTAGAGCTCCTGCACATCAAAGGTGCCACCCTCGACCCGGAACTGCACTGGCAGTACCGGGCGTTTAGCGATGCGGACGTTCTGGTCCGCCCACGCCATGTCGACATCTTCCTGACCACGCTGCGCGAGCACGGCTGGCAGGTAGAGACGTCGTTTGCCAACGGTTCCCCGTTTGAACACGCCACGACGCTGATTCATCCAGTGTGGGGTTATCTGGATGTGCACCGATGGTGGCCAGGGTTCGGGCTCCCGCCGCAGGAAGCCTTTGATCTGATGTGGCGCCAGCGGACGACCCGCGGCCTGGCTGCCGTGCCCTGTGCGGTGCCAGACGTGGTCGACCAGGCGCTCATCCAGTGCTTGCATGTGGCGCGCTCCGGCTGGCCCGATCCGGCAACTCACCCGGCCGTACTCGCCTGCTGGACGGCCCGGGGCGGCGAACTGCGTGAGTTGATCGAGGACCGGGTTGAGCGCCTGCAAGCCCATGTTGCCTATGCCGTCCTGACCGACGACCTGGCCGCCTTCCGCGGCGACCCTGATCAACCGCTGTGGGTGGCGATCTCCGAACGCAAAGGTCGGGTTGCCGAGTGGGCAGCCAGAGCTCGGCGCGAACGCACTCTTCGCGGCGCGCTGAAAGTCGCTGGACGGGCGCTACGGGTCAATGTCGAACACCTGGACACCGTCCGCGGTCGGCCATCGACACGTGGCGAGGTCGCCCGGGAGTTTGCCCGTCGCCTCGTGGGCGGTGTCCGCGAACTACGGCCCGGGCGGCGGTCATGAGCGCGCGATATCTGTTGCGCCCGCACATCGGGATGGTGCACGAGCCCGGACCACCGCTGCGCACCCATCTCGCCGACCTGCGACGTGGTCCCATCACCACGTTGCCCGGCGCCTCGGCGGTGATTCTGCACGTCGCTCTTCAGGTCGAGGTCGACACCATCACGGCCGAGGTCGCGCGGCTGACCGAGGCCGACGTGGACGCCATCCGTGAGTCAGTCAGGGAGCACCTGGAGCAACTCGTCGAGAGCGCCTTCATCGAACTGGTCAGCACCGATCGGTGAACCGTCGGGGCCCGGCGCCTCGGCGCCTTCCCGCACGCGACTCGCGGACGGGGCTTAGTGGGTTGCCTTGCGTGTCTTGCGCGACCGTTTTTTCTTCGGCTGTGAGCCGTAGCCATACCCATAGCCCGCTGGGGCCTGCGCGTAGTTGAGCACCGTCCCCGAAAGGTGCGCGTTGACCGTTTCCAGCGACCGCCGTGCCGACTGCATGTCACGGCGCGAGGTTTTGTCAGCGGCCACTACCAGCAGCAGATTGCCCGCGAGCCGCTCGATCAGTAGGGCGTCGACCACAGGCACCAAGGGCGGACTGTCCAGGATGACAAAGTCGAAAGCGCTGGTCGCGGCCGTGAACAACTGACGCATCGCCGAGGATCCCAGCAACTCGGCGGCGTTGGGCGGTTGCGGCCCGGCGGGCAGGACATACAGCGAGGTGCCTTCCCACTGCTGGACGACATCGTCCAACATGGTTTCCCCCACCAGCACCGACGTGACGCCGACGCTGTCGTCCAGGTCGAGCAAGCGACCAACATCGGACTTGCGCAGATCGCCATCCACCAGAAGCACTCGCCGACCGTCCCGTGCCATGGCTTGCGCGAGGCTGATCGCCACCGTGGTCTTACCGTCTCCGGCGTGCGGTGATGTGATCACCAACGACCCGCTCTCGCGTGTCACGTCAATGAATCTCACGTTGGTTCGCAGTCGGCGAATGGCCTCCGCATGCGGACCGTACGGCTCGCGAGTCAGATCGGGTTGCGGCTGTGTCTTGGGCACTTCGGCCAGCACCGGCGCGTCGAACTGTTCCTCCAGGTGTTCCACCGTGCGGGCTCGCGTGTCCAGGGCCGAGCGCAGCAACGCCGCACAGACTCCGAGCACTAGACCGGCGAGAACGGCCAGCGTCATCGTGCGCACGACAGCGGGCGAGCTGGGCCGGTCTGGAACGCTTGCCGGCTCGATCATCGAACTGCGCACCGTCGCGCCACCGGCCAACAGGGAGGTGAACTGCGGCGCTACTTCGGCCAGCACTTCGGGAGTCTCGTTCGCCAAGGCGGCTGCCTGTTTCGGATCTGAGGCCTGAGCCTGGATCTCCAGGATGCTCGCGGTGTCCGCCAGCGTCGCACTCACCTGGATCGGCGTTCCCGATGGCAGACCGAGGCGCTCCCGCAGCGGCTGCAGGACTGTTGGAGAGGACAGCACCTCGGTATAGGTCTGTAGGTCCTGTCGGCTGAGGGCACCGGCGCTCTCGCCGCCCTGCGCAGCCAGATAGGCCCGAGCGGTCGCGGTATAGGTCCGAGGCGCGGTGGCGGTGGCCACCGCTGCGGCACCGACGACCAGCAGCAGGACCACGAGCACCAGTCGACGGGAAGCCCAGATCCGCGTGAAGAACTCGCGCAGCGTCATGCTGGCAGGGTTTCACACCCTGGCGGCACCCCTGCGCAGGTTGCGCGAATGTCACGGTGCCGCGCGCATGCCAGAGTAGGCGCATGGATGTGCTGCGGGTCTACCACAGTGCTGTCGTCGACGAGTGGCGAGAGCGCGAGCGGACACTCCGTCGCCGCGGGCACACCGTGACGACGGTGACTGCGTGCGAATGGGTCGAGGGCGGTATCCGCGCCTCGGCCCGCCCTGGCCCCGGCGAGGACGTTCGCTCGGTCCGCACCTACTTCGGTCAGCATCCGGCCCTCTTTTGTGTCGACCCGCGCCCACTCTGGCGTCTGCTCGGGCAGTCGTGGGACGTGCTGGACATCCACGAGGAGCCATACGCCCTCGTCACCGCGGAAATCCTGCTCATCCGGGCACTGCGTCGCTCGCGGGTGCCGTACATCCTCTACTCCGCCCAGAACATCGATAAGCGCTACCCGTGGCCATTCCGCACCCTGGAACGCTGTGCCCTCAGGCACGCCGCAGCCGTCCAGACGTGCAACTCTGACGCCGCCCGCATCGTGCGCCGGAAGGGTTATCCCGGCCGTGTCGATGTGCTGCCTCTGGGCACCGACCTCGAGCACTACCGCCCTGCGGCAGGAGACGAAAACGATTTCTGGACCGTCGGATTCGTCGGACGACTCGAACCCACCAAGGGCCTCGACATCTTGCTGCATGCGCTTGCCGACATCCCAGATGTCCACCTCATCGTTGTCGGTGACGGATCGAGCAAAGGTCGCCTGCACGCTCTGGCAGACGAGCTGGGACTCACGGATCGAATCACGTGGCGAGGCTCGGTCCCCGCCGCGCAGGTCCAGGAGATCTATCGCGAGTTCGACGCTCTCGTCGTGCCATCGCTGGACACTCCTCGGTGGCGGGAGCAGTTCGGTCGCGTCGCGGTTGAGGCCATGGCCAGCGGAGTGCCAGTGATCGCTAGTCGCGCGGGCGCGCTCGCGGAGGTGATCGGCGACGCCGGACTGCTTGTCCCGCAACGGGATTCAGTGGCTCTTGCCCAGGCCGTCGCGCACCTTCGCTCCCCCGGGGTCGCGAGTACCCTCGTCGCTTCCGGTCTCGCCCGCGCGCAACGCTTCTCCTGGGGCGCCGTCGTCGACCAACTCGAATCGATCTATGCCCGGACCAACCCGGCGATTACTAAAGGCGAGCGCGAGTTGCTGATTGTGGTCGTGGCATACGGCGACCCCGGCCACCTCCGGCGCTGTCTGACCGCTTTGGGCGAGGCATCAGGTCGAGGCCGAATTCGGTTAAGCCTCATCGACAATGGTTCTGACCCGCGCGTGCGTGCCCTGGCCGAGCAGGCCAACGCCGCCTACCACGACCCGGGCCGGAACCTCGGCTATGCGGCCGCGGTCAACATCGGCCTGCGCCAGGCTGACGGTGCCGACGTCTTGCTGGTTAATCCCGACGCCCTCGTGACGGCCGCCGACGTCGCACGTCTGCGGGACAGTCTCCATGCACACCCTCGCGCGGCCGCCTGCGCACCTGCGCAGAGCGACCCGGCCGGGCGCGGCGTACGAGTCGGCTGGCCCTGGCCCACGCCCCTGACGAGTTGGATGGACGCCCTCGGGATCGGCCGCCTGCGCCGGGCCCGCTATGTCAGCGGAGCCGTTCTCCTGCTGCGTGCCGAAGCGTTGGAGCAGGTCGGTGACTTTGACGAGCGCTTCTTCCTCTACGCCGAAGAAGCAGACTGGCAACGCCGCGCCACCCGCATGGGATGGTCGATTCACCTGGTCCCAGAAGTCACCGTCACCCATGTCGGCGCGGCCAGCAGTGCCGACACCACCCGCCGAGACACGCACTTCGACGCGGCCCAGGAGCGCTATCTGCGCACCCATACCGGCACGGTCGGCTGGCATGCTGCCCGCGCCGCCATCCTGGTGGGCGCAGCCGGACGTTGGGCGGTCTCACCAGCGCGCCGCCCGACGATGCGGCGGCGGATGATCGCCTATTGGCAGGGCCCCATCCGCCGAGAACAAGCCCTAGGCGTCGAGACCCGATGATCGTTCGCCAGTTCCTCACCCGCCTCGCGCTGGCGATCACGGCGGCGCTTGCGCTCCTCGGCCTCGCGGCCTTGGGCTACCTGCTCCCCAGTCACCAGACACCTGTTCTGGTTCTCGTCGCGCTGGCGGCGATCTGGGCGATCGGTCTGACCGACCCAGCCTTGATTGCCCTGGCCACGATCTCGCTGATTTTCGTCCCGGCCCGGCTCGGCGCGGCCGGGGTTGACCTCACGGTCTCCGATCTGGCCCTAGTCGTCGGCTTGATCCCCTTACTCGTGTCTGCGCCGCGCCCGTTCTCGGCGCCGATGCGCACCATGCTCTGGCTGTCAGTGGGCTACCAGGTGGCCATTGCCTTCACCGTGATCTTGCACCCGACCCGCTCGGGGATCGTGGAGTGGTTTCACGAATGGGCTTTGGTGTCAGGGGCGTTGCTCATCGGGTGGACCATCGGCCGCGCAGACCGCGCTCGCGCGGGAGCAGTCGTGCTGTCAGTCACGGGCCTAGCCCTGGCCCTGCTGGTCATTGCGCAGGGCCTGCGCCAACTGATCGCCGGCAATCTCGCGCCGGTCTATCTGTCCTGGCCGGTGGAATTCCATAAGAACTTCGCCGGATCGCTGCTGTGCGCCGTCGCCCTCGTGGGTTATGCCCACCCCCACTGGAGCGGCCTGTCTCGCAGGTTTGGACTCTTCGTCTTCTGGGTCTGCACCACCGGGATCGCCTTCACTCAGTCCCGGCAGGCGCTGATCGGCCTCGCTGTCGGGGTCACCATCTTGGTTCTGCGCGCTGACCACACCGTCCTACGGCGCCGCTCCCAATTGATCTTCCTTGCGGTCATTCCCGTCTTGGCGGCGGTGAGTGTCCTGGTGCGCGACCAACTCCGCTCCGGCAACGAGTTCAACTCGGCCAACCAGCGATTGGACTGGTTCGCCGACTCCTTTGATGTCTGGCAGACCGACTATCTGTTCGGCGCCGGTCTGCGTTGGTGGTACGAAGGCATCTTTGAGGTGGAGTTCCAACCGCCCAACGCCGAACTCGAGGTGCTGACCTCGGCTGGGCTCGTCGGCCTGGTGGGTTTTGTGGTGATGTGCCTGGGCGGGGTGCGCGTGCTTGCTGCCGTGCCGCCAACGGTCGGATCGCTTGGCTTGGCGGTGATCGTGGCCCGACTTGTCCAGGGCCAGCTCGACATCTTCTGGGTGGCTGGCCAGTCCTCGCTGCCGTACGCCATCGCCGGGATCTGTCTCGGTGTCGCCGCACGCGAGGCTGAGCAGACTCGGCGCGAGCGCGAGTTGGTCGCCTAATGCACGTTGTTCACTTGGTCGTGTCCGACCGGCTCGCGGGCGTAGAGCACTACATTGCTCGCCTCGCCCGCGCTCAGGCGGCGGCGGGCGAGCACGTCACGATTCTTGGTGGGCAGGTCGTCGACATGCGCACCGCTGCCGGACCGCAGGTCCAGGTTCATCCGGTCGCCACGCTGACAGCAGGCATCCGTGCGCTGCGGGCGCTGCATACTCGACCCGACATCATCAACACCCACATGACTTCAGCAGACCTCGCAGCAGCTCGCTCACTGACCGGCGCGCGGCTCGTGTCGACCCGGCACTTTCCCGCCGTGCGCGGCTCGGGCACGACACGCAGGGCGCTCCTGCGACCGTTGTCTCGGCTACTCGCGGCCCAGATCTCGGTGAGTCGGTTTGTTGCCGACGCGATCGACGAGCCCAGCGTCGTGGTGCCATCGGGTGTCCCGACTCGTGCGACCGTGGACCGCCGCGGCCTGCGGCGAATCGCTGTGCTGGGACGACTCGAGCACGAGAAGAACACTCGACTCGCGCTCGACGCCTTCGCTGCATCCGGGCTGGCCGCTCGCGGTTGGTCGCTTGAGGTCATCGGTTCGGGGTCGCGCTGGGGGTCGCTACACCGCCGCACGGAAATCTTGGGTATCACCGACGCCGTACGCTTCCACGGCCACCTCACCGACCCCAGCGCCGTTCTCGATTCGACCTCGGCCCTGCTCGCGCCGTGTTCGGTCGAAGCCCTCGGCCTTGCGGCACTGGAGGCCATGGCGGCCGGGCTGCCGGTCGTGGCCGCGCGCGCGGGTGGGCACCTGGAGACGGTGGGTGCTGCGTGCCCAGATCTCTTGTTCGAACCCGACGACGTGACTGCTGCCAGCGCCTTACTTCGTCGAATCGCCGAATCCCCCACATGGGCTACGGCTTCCGGAAGGCAACTGCGCGACCTTCAACGACGAGATTTCACCCTCGAACGACAGGTCGCAGCGACGGCGGGGGCCTACGAACAGGCGTTGCGATGACCGACCTCGTCGTGATCTCGTTGGAACCGTGGGACCAGGTGTGGCGCCGCAACCAGCACCTGATGGATGGATTGCTGCGCGCAGATGCCACGACCCGGGTGTTGTTTGTGGAGCCCGGCACCGACCCTGTGCACGACCTTCGACGCGGCGAGCGACCACGACGAGCTGCCGGACTGCGTCAGGTTGCCGCCGCTGACTACCAAGGGCGCCTTTGGTGTCTGGCGCTCACCAAATGGCTTCCCCGCAAAATCTGGCCCGGCCAGGATCAGCACTGGGCTCAGGTCGTCCTACGAGCCGCACGTGAACTAGCCATGGACGCGCCCGTGCTCTGGGTCAACGACCCGCGCGGTGCGCAGGTGCTACGCCGTGGTGTGCCATGGCGATCGGTTTACGACATCACCGACGACTGGTTGAGCGCTGACCGAGCGCCCCGCGAGCGAGAACGCTTGATCGCCGACGAGAAGTTGTTGCTCGATCATGCCGATGACGTCGTGGTGTGCTCCTCCGAGTTGCTGCAACGCAAGGGCAAAAGTCGACCAGTTCACTTGATTCCCAACGCTATTGATGGCGCTGCCTTCGCAGCCTCACACCCCCGCCCTGCTGATCTTCCGCCCAACCCATGCGCCGTCTACCTCGGCACCTTGCATCGCGACCGTCTCGATGTCGACCTGTGCGTCCGGACCGCACGCGCACTCGGCCAGGCTGGAGAGTTGGTGCTCGTCGGGCCCGACTCACTCGGGGCGCAGGACCGAGATCGATTGCGCAGCAATGACATCCAACTACTCGGAGCACGACCGCATGACAGCGTCCCGGCATATCTCCAGCATGCCGACGTCTTGGTCGTTCCCCATCTAGACGACGATTTCACGGCCAGCCTCGACCCCATCAAGAGATACGAATACGCCGCATCGGGGCGGCCCACGATTGCGACCCCGGTCGCTGGTTTTACCGACGGAGTCGATGGCGTACGCGTCGCCGCGCCGAGCGATTTTCCCACGATGGTCGCCGCCTTGGCAGCCGAGCCGCCCCCGCGCCGAGAGCCCTCCACCGCGATCCCGACGTGGGTCGAGCGGGTGGCGGCGTTCCAGGAGTTACTGCCGGCCTAGCCGCGCGGTCAACCGCCGTCGGGCGTGGGCCACCGACTCTTGAGCCAGCACCCGGGGGTCGCAGCGCAATCCTCGGATCAGCGCACCGACACTGCCTCGGCCATCGTGGCGCGACCACGCCACCCGCGCGGCATCGATCGCCTGGTAAGCGTGCGTTCGACGGCGCATACGCAACCCGGTCCGACAAGCGTCCACCAGGTCCGTCTGGCCCGCAGTTCGCGCTGTCTGCAACTGGGCACCATAGACCTCCCGGAACTCCTGGTCCGTCCTCCAGAAGTTGCCCGAAGCGTTGTCGCCGTGCACGACATAGGTCACCAGTTCCCGAGGATGGACGGCCATTGGTGCCTGGCGATACGCCATCAGCCGCAGTGCCATCTCGAAGTCCTGGCACATCAGCAGGTCCGACCGTTGCCCACCGATCTGCAGATAATCTGAGCGGCGGACCGTCACCGCACTTTGGCAGGCACCGCCCTCAGCTAAGAACCATCGCAGCGAGCCCTGCGGCGGAAGGGCACTGGTCTGGTGGCGCTGGGGCATCTCCCACCGAAACTGACTGGTCCACATCGCTGCCTCCGGAAAGTCCGCGATGAGATCGAGGGCGCACCCAAGTCGATCCGCATGCCACCGATCGTCCTGGTCCAAGAAGGCGATGTACGGCGCCCTCGCCAGCGCCACGGCAGCGTTTCGGGCTCGGGACACCCCTGCGTTGTCCTGCCGGTGCAGGCTCACTCGCGGATCCACATCACCGACCCAACTCAGGTCCTCGCGGCTGCCATCATCGACCACCACGCACTCCCAGTCAGGCATGGACTGTGCACACACATCCGCGAGCGCAGCCCGGAGTCGTGGCCCTGGGTTGTATGCCGGCACCACCACCGACACCCGAGGTTGACCCTCACGGCTCACCGAGTCCACCGCTCTCGTCGGACGTGGCCTTCGTCCTCCCAGACGACGCTGTCGATCACTGCGCGCGACTCCGACCCCATCGCTCGCAGCAAAGCCGGTTCGCTGCCTTCGGTGTCGACCTTGAGCAGCTCGATCCGACCGCACTGGCCCGCAACCGTCGACACCACCTCATCGATGGCTCGGGTCGGCACGACGATCACCTCTCCGGATTCGCGCGGCGTGAAATCAGCCAATCCGCTATATCGCCCCACCGGGTCAGCCACGAACTCCGCACGTCCGGCGGTCGGCGCGACCGCCTGCGGGTGGATCTGCACCCGGTCGGAAAAGGGTGCGAGGTTGGCGCGAAGGACCGCGAGGTTGCCTGGGTGCGGCTCGACACAGTGCACGACCGCGTCGGGTCTGCGCGTCAGGAAGTACAGCGCCGAAACCCCAATATTGGCACCAATATCCAGCACCACCGCCGGAGCGTCCCGCCCGTAGTCACCGCGACAGAACACTTCGTTCACGGTGCGCATGTCGTGCGCGTGGGGCAGGTGCACGGTCACCCGCCCCAGAGGCGTTCGTAGCGAAAGGTCGTGCGGGAACTGCCCCTGGCCGAGTGCATACCTGCGGAGTCCGTCGACAGGCTGGGCATACACCCGCAGACTGTTGAACGCTGCTCGATAGTTACGCGGGCGCAACGGTGCACTCCATCGCCGCCGGATGTCCTGACCGGAGGTTGCGCTACGTCCGCTGACCTTCACGAGGCGATCGTACGTGCGGCCCACCGACCCGCAGGGTTATCCGGCGATCGCGCGCAATGCCGTGAGGTGGCGGGCGTATGCCTTCCGCCCCGCGGCCGTGAGTGCCAGCCAGGTGCGAGGACGCTTGCCGACGTACCCCTTGCGGACCTTCACATAGCCGGCTTCTTCCAACTGGGTGACCTGCTTGGAGAGCACCGAATCGCTCACCTCGACGGCATCGCGCAGGGTGGCAAAGTCGGCTTCATCAACCGAGGCGAGAGCCGCCGCGATGCTAAATCTGACGGGTGCGTGGATCACTGAATCGAGCTGGTGTCGCGCATGCTGACCTGTTGCCGTCATCGGCGGACCCACCAGATACGGGCCGCGGCGATCAGGCACGGGATCGAGATCACGAGAGCGGCAAGGAGCAGCACCGGCCAGCTCACCGGAGCGTCCTTGGCCTGTGTATTGAGCCACGGGGTGACGGCCAGCAGATTGAGTGCGAACGATGACCCGAACCCGATGTGCGCCCAACGCTTGGCGCGCAGCGGCGCCGTCGTCGCTTCTTTCTCAACCCGGTAAAGGGTGGCGAGCGCGAGACCCCAGATCGCTGCTGCGGCAAGGGAACTCGCCATTCCGTCCAGGCGCTGCAGCACGATCGCTGACGCACCGAGCACGAAGCCAAAGACCACCATGCCACCGGCATACAACCCACGGTCACGAGGTGTGGTCACGGAGGGACGCGCGGCCGCTTCGAGCTGCTCGCGCGCCTCGTCGGAGGTGAGATTCATGTCGCTGTCCATGACGACATTTAAGCAACTACTTTCCAGATTGGCAAGTAGTTGCACGGTTGGTTCAGGAGCCGCCGCGTACTTCCTGGTGAATGGCCTTCATCCGCTGGTCCAGCTGGTTCGCCGTCGTTGCCGCGGCCGTGAGCTCAGACAGCAAGCGCTCCGGGACTGCCTTGTCGTATTTGTAGTAGATCTTGTGCTCCAGACTCGCCCAGAAGTCCATCGCAATCGTGCGGTACTGGATCTCGACCTTCACGGGCACCTGCCCGGAGCTGAGGTTCACCGGCGTCTCCACAATGGCGTGCAAACCGCGGTATCCGTTCGGCTTCGGCTCAGCGATGTAGTCCTTGAGATGCAGCGTGGTGATGTCCGGCTGGGCGTCGAGCATCTCGTGCAGCCGGTAGGTGTCCGGAATGAAACTGCAGGTCACCCGAATGCCCGCGATGTCATCCAGTTGCTTCACTCCCTCAAGGCCCGGCTCCAGCCCGCGGCGCTGTAACTTTTCCAGGATGCTTTGCGGCGACTTCACCCGATGCGACAGGTGCTCGATTGGGTTGTAATCGTCTTCCAGCGAGATCTCATCGCGCAGGATGCGCAACTTGGTCAAGAGCTCCTGGATGCCGAACTCATAGCGGCTCATCTCGCGCTGCATCGAGCGGCCGTACGCCAAGAGTTCGTTGGCAGCCTCGACCAGGTGAGGTGGAATGGCGGTCATAGGCGCATTCTCTCCCGGCTTGATGAATATCGGACCGAAGGCGCGATAACCGCTCCCCTACGCTTACCGCCATGATCACGTTGGTCCCGCCGTCACTGTCGCTGCACTCCTCCTGGTGGGAGGCCGCGCAGGAGTTCAACGGGGCGCGACTACACGGATTCTCGGTGCACGGCTTTGAGCACCTCGACCTCGGCAGCCCGGAGGGCTTTGGACCCTGGCTCGCTCTCCAGCAGCGCACCATCACCGACCCGCCGGAGGGTTGGGTACCGGCCACGATGTTCTGGATCATTGACGACGCGCAGCCACAGCAGGTTCTCGGATCACTGTCGTTCCGCCACGAACTCAACGACTTCCTGCGCGAAGAAGGCGGCCACATCGGGTATGGCGTCCGCCCCTCCGCGCGCGGCCGTGGGGTGGCGACGGCGGCGCTCGAGGCAGCGTTGGCCTACGCGCCCTCTCTCGGCCTGGACCGGGTGCTGGTCACGTGCGATGAGGACAACGAGCCGTCCCGCAAGACGATCGAGCGCTGTGGCGGCGTGCTGGAGGACATCCGGTCCGCGAAGCGCCGCTGCTGGATCGATTGCGCCGCTTGAAGATTCGGGCTGATCAACCGCGCGCGTCGTCGTACCGCGCCAGCGCCTCAGCCCGCGCCTCACGGTGCTCGACGATCGGCTCGGGATAGCCCTCGGTGTAGCCCAGCAGGTCCTTCCATGGCTGGTGGGCGCTCTTGCCGGCGACCTGCGCCAGTTCGGGCACATAGCGGCGCACATAATCCCCGCCAGGGTCGAAGCGCTCGCCTTGGGTGATCGGGTTGAACACCCGGAAGTAGGGCGCGGCGTCCGTGCCGGTCCCTGCCACCCACTGCCAGCCGTGGTTGTTGGATGCCAGGTCGCCGTCGACCAGGTGTGCCATGAAGTGGCGCGCGCCGTGCGGCCACCAGATGTGCAGATGCTTCGTCAGAAAACTTGCGGTCACCATCCGGACCCGGTTGTGCATCCATCCGGTGGTGAGCAACTGGCGCATTCCGGCGTCGACGAACGGGTAGCCGGTGCGGCCTTCCCGCCACGCGGCCAGGTCATCCGCCGCGTCCGGGTCAGTGTCGGGGTCGCGATAGCTCATGCTGGAGAGGCTGCCGGTGAAGTCGTGCCAGGCCGAGTCGGGACGGTGCCAGAGGACGTCGGCATAGAACTCACGCCAGGCCAGTTCCGTCACGAAGCGGGTCACGCTCGACTGAGCCCCATCTGAGCGAGCAGCGCAGTCGGCCAGCAGTGTGCGCGGGTGAATCGTGCCGAACTTCAGATGCGTCGACAAGCCACTCGTGCCGTCCCGGTCCGGGCGGTCTCGGTCGGTGTCGTAGTCCGCCAGCGCCTCATCTTGAAACTGCTCCCATCGCTCACGCGCGGCCTGCTCGCTCACCTCTGGGAGATGGCAACCCTCCGGCGGGTCAACCGTCGGCAGCGGTTCACTGTCGACCGACGTCACGAATGTCAGGTCAGGATCCGCCGCCGGCGCGGGCAACCCGTGATCACGCCAGGCACGGGAGAACGGGGTGAAGACGCGGTAGTGCTTGCCGGACTGATTAAGGACCAGACCCGGGCCGATGGCATACGGCGAGCCCGTCGCGACCAACCGACGGTCCTCCGTCGCCAATTCGGCAGCGACCTGCTCATCACGGCGCCTGCCGTACGGCGTCGTCTCCCGCGAGATGTGCACGTTCGCGGCGCCGACCTCCGCTGCGACCTGCGGCACGACGACCGAAGGTCGCCCTGCGCGGACCACGAGGGCACCGTCAAGACTCTCGTTCAGGGCAGCGAGCGCTTGGTGCAGCGCGGCCGTACGCACCGCACCAGCACCATCGGTCAGCACCGGGTCGAGAACGAAGAGTGGGAGGACATCACCTTCGGCAGCGGCTTCGAGCAGTGCCGGGTGGTCGCCGCGACGCAGGTCGCGACGGAACCACAAAACAGTGGCAGGCATCTGCCCAGCGTAATCCGAGCTCACGGGAATGCCGTCGTGCGGATGCCGACGGGCTGAATACGATGACGGCCATGACCGACCCGCGCATCCGCATGGCCTCACCAGCTGACCTGCCTGACATCCTTCGCCTCGTCCACGATCTCGCGGAGTACGAGCGTGAGCCCGACGCGGTAGAAGCCACTGAAAACGACTTCGCTCGCGTGCTCTTTCCCGACCACGGACACCCCGGCACGTTCTGCCATGTCGCAGAAGTCGACGGCAAGGTCGTGGCAATAGCGTTGTGGTACTTGAACTTCAGCACCTGGACGGGCCAACAGGGCATCTGGCTGGAGGACCTGTTCGTCGAGCCGAAACACCGCGGTAGCGGACTCGGCAAGGAGTTGCTCATCACCCTCGCGAACGTCTGCGTGGACCGCGGCTACCGGCGGCTCGAGTGGTGGGTGCTCAACTGGAACGAGCCGTCCATTGCCTTTTACGAAAGCCTCGGCGCGAAGGCCCAGGACGAGTGGACCGTCTATCGCGTCGACGGCGACGAACTTGCCACGCTGGGAGGGGCGGAATGAACGACACGGCCCGACTCCAGTTGGACGTCCACCTGGCTCGCGCGCAGGTTCAGGCTCGGGTGCCCTCGATCGCCGCCGCGGTCGTCCGTCAGGGTGAGGTTGTCTGGTCTGGTGCGGTCGGCGCAGTCGATGGCGCGGAGGGAGCGCCCGCAACGGCCGACACCCAGTACCGCGTCGGATCCATCACCAAGACCATGGTCGCGGTGGGGGTGATGCGTCTGGTCGCTGAGGGGTCGGTCGCTCTGACCGACTCGATCCGCCACCACCTGCCCGAATTAGACGAGAGCCTGGCCCACGTCACTCTCACTCAGCTGCTCACTCAGTCAGCCGGACTGGCCGCTGAGACGACCGGGTCCTGGTGGGAGCGTTCGCCCGGGACGACCTGGGATGAATTGCTGCCCTCGATCCGGTTGATCGGCGACCCGGGTCGCCGATTCCATTACAGCAATGTCGGATTCGCGGTTCTGGGACAGCTTCTTGAACGCCACCGAGGGCGTCCGTGGGCCGATGTGCTCACCGATGAGGTCTGGACACCGCTCGCTATGACTCGGACCTCGTACGCCGCCGTCGCGCCTAGCGCTCCCGGGCTGGCGGTCCACCCATACGCGGACCTGCGCCACGTCGAGCCCGAGCAGGACACGGGCGCGATGGCCCCGGCCGGACAGGTCTGGTCGACGGTCGAAGATCTCGGTCGCTGGGCGAGTTTTCTGGCCGCCGGTGACGAGGCCGTCCTGCCCGACGCACTCCGCCGGTCCATGCACGTACCCGCCGTGGTGTGCGACTCTCCGGGCGAGGCATGGACCCGCTGCTACGGGCTGGGGCTGGACGTCCTCAACATTGACGGACGGCGATTCGTCGGACACGGCGGGTCAATGCCCGGCTTTATCGCGAGCGTTCTGGTCGACCCCGACACCGGCACGGGCGCGGCGACGCTCACCAACTCCACCGCCGGCCCCAGCGGCCAACTCGCACTCGCCCTGGTCGACCTTCTTGAGGAGCATGCGCCACTCGCACCAGAGCCATGGCGTACGTCCGACTCCCCCGACGCGGATCTTGTCGGCACGTGGTTCTGGGGGCCACGGCCGTACTCCCTCACCACGCGTCCCGAGGGCGGACTCGACCTCGGACCAGCCGGGGGTGGCGGTCGATGGTCACGATTCATCGCCAACTCCGACGGCACGTGGACCGGGCAGGACGACTATTGGGCCGGTGAGACCCTACGAGTGATCGACCGCGGCACCGCAAGCGTCCACTTGGACCTTGGGTCGTTCCGACTGACCCGGACGCCATATGACCCGGCATCCGACATCCCCGGTGGCGTGGACGAATCCGGTTGGCACGCTTGACGTTGAGTGGTCGGGTCAGCCCCACGCCACGGCAATGACGACATTGAGAACCGCGAGGTACCCGGCGGTGTTGACCAGCCAGGCCTCACCCTCGCCGCGTTTCTCGCGCCCGCGTGCTATCTCGGCAAGTGCGACGACGGCGAGCGCGATGAGCAACTTCAGGCCCACCTTGTTGCGGTCTGGCATGAGGTCCAACGAGGCGACACCCTCACCGAGTCCGACCATGATGATCCCCGTGATGAGTTGAAGTCGGGCACCCCACACCATGAGCGCGCTGACCCGCGGCTGTGCCAGTACGGCGAGCCATCCGCCGACGAGCGCAGCCATGCCCAGCAGGTGCATCATCAGCGCCAGGTCGTAGAGCACCTTCATGGCTCGATCTTATGTGGATGACTGGGCCTCGGAAGGTAGAACGCGCTCGTCAAGACCAGAGCCGCGCCCAGCGCGATGGCCGTACGCACGTCGGCCACTGCCGCCACTACTCCACCGAGGGCGATGCATACCGGCTGCGCGGTCTTCTGACTCACCGACCAAGCTGCCGTCACCCGCGCCATCACCGGATCTGGCGTGTGCTTCATGCGGTAGGCCGTGAACGTCGGGTTGAACACCCCGGCGCAGGCCATCATCGCGACTTCGGCGACCACCACGACGAGCAACCCCAGGGATCCTGGCGGTGCTACGACCAACAAGGGCATCCACAGCGCTCGCCCAATCCCTGCGACGAATAGCACTCTCCTCGCCCCCCAAGACTCTGTAAACCGCGGGGCCACCATGGACCCGACCAGCGCAGCCGCACTGGAACCGCCCAACACCGCGCCGAACTGCCAGGCAGCCAACCCCAGGTCGCGCAGCATGAATATCGCGAGCATGCTCGAGACGAGCATGATGCCGCCGCCGAAGAACAACGAGTTCACGAAGAGTGCTCGCAGTCGCTGGTGCCCCCAGACGTGTCGCCACCCAGCAACCACCTCGCGCCGCCATTCGTGGTCGGGCTGGCGGCGCGGCGGAACAGGTTCTGGGGTGCGCATTCGGCGGATGCCGAGGGCAGCGGCGAGGCACGAGCACGCATCGGCCACCAGCACGACCGCCGGACCAAAAAGGCTCACGAGAGAACCACCGGCGGCTGGACCGACGGTGTTGCTAGTCCAGAACGTGGTGTCCAGGCGCGACTGCGCCCGGACTCTTTCCTCGGCTGGAACCAAGCCTTTGAGGTGGGCACCCCCGGCCGCAGCAAACGTCATCGCACCCAGCACGTGAGCGACGCCGACGACCACCAGATGCGGATAGGTCAGGGCGTCAGCCCAGATCGCGACAGGCACCGACAGTAGTGCGGCGGCCGTGACGAGCTCGGCCGTAATCATGACGGGGCGCTTACGCCGAAACTCGATCTGCGGTCCGAGCGGAAGCACCACCGCGGCGGCGCCCAGACCCGAGATGGCTGCGAGCATGGCGACCTTCCACGCGGGCGCCTCTAATACCAGCACCGCAACCAGCGCCAAGCCGCCCATGGCGACCGCGCTCCCCGCCTGACTGGCCGCCGTCGCGAACCACAGCCGACCGAAGTCTCGGCGCCAGGCTCCCGTCAGCATGCGGGCGAGACTAGTCGCGGCCTACGACATAACCCCTTCGGTCAGAGCAGGCGGCGCGACATAGCCCATGAGGTGAGCTCGTGACGAGAGGACAACTGCAATTTGCGCAGCACCGAGGACACGTGGGTCTCGACGGTCTTGATCGAGATGAAGAGCTCCTTGGCGACTTCCTTGTACTGGTAGCCGCGCGCAATCAGGCGCATCACTTCGCGCTCCCGCGCCGAGAGGCGGTCGAGTTCTTCGTCGACCTCAGCAATCTCTCCTGCCGCCGCGCCGAACGCGTCGAGGACGAATCCTGCAAGCCGCGGCGAAAACACTGCATCACCTTCAGCTACCCGGTGGATGGCGGAGATCAGGTCGGTAGGTGAAATCGTCTTGGTGACGTATCCCCTTGCCCCAGAACGAATCACCGCGATCACATCCTCGGCGGCGTCGCTGACCGATAGCGCGAGGAAACGGACCGGCTCGCCGGCCTCGGTCGTCGTACCGGCGCAGCCTTGGGCCACGTCCGCGCCGCCCTTGCCGGTGCCGCCGGGCAGATGCACATCAAGCAGGACGACATCCGGACGAGCCTCTTTGATCACCTTCACGGCTGCCTCGACATCGGGGGCTTCCCCGACCACCTCGATCGTCGAGTCGAGTTCGGCCTTCACACCCGATCGGAACATCCGATGGTCATCGACCAAGACCACACGGGTACGCCGACCTGACCCGGTATCAGTGGAATTCATGACTGATTCGCCTCCTCAGGCGCGTCGTGCGGAAGTCGGAGTTCGATTTCAGTGCCGGGCTCGCGGCGGCGCAACTGTGCGCTTCCGCCGTGGCGTTTCATACGGCCCATGATGGATTCTCGAACGCCGAGGCGATCGCCCGGTACCGCATCGGGGTCGAATCCAACGCCGTGGTCTCGAACAAACGCCTCGGTCTCCGCCGGGCCGACTTCAACATAGGTCGAGACCGGCGGCGCACCATGGCGGACCGCATTAGACATTGCTTCGCGAAGGGCACTGACTAGCGCTTGCGCGTGTGGGTCGAGCGGGCGGTCTCCGGTGACCACCAGTTCGATCGGGGTTCCGTGGTGGTCCTCGATCTCGTGCGCTGCGGCCGTCACCGCAGACGCCAACGTCGCATCGGCCGGTGTCGTATCGGCGAACAACCAGCGCCGCAGTTCACGCTCCTGGCCACGGGCCAGGCGCGCCACTGCAGTCGGGTCATTGGCCCGCCGCTGAATCAGAGCAAGCGTCTGCAGCACCGAGTCGTGCAAGTGAGCCGCGATATCGGCCTTCTCGGTTTGCCGGATGCGTTCGGTCTGCTCGCGCCGGAAGTCCTCCCAGAGCCTCAGGGCAAACGGCGCCAACAGCACCGTGAGGCCAACAAGAAAGACCACCGTGGCCAGCAGTACGTCACGCACGCCGCTAAACCCGCGACCGCTGGAGACCAACACCGCGAGCCCACCAAGGACCAGCACCCCACCCAGGCCGATGCGTACGACCGACTCTCGCTTGGTCATACCCCGACCGGCGAGCCACGTTTGACGCCGACGGCGGTCCAACAACGACCAGGTCAGCACCATGCCCGACCCGATGGCCAGGAGCGGCAGCATCGACGCCGGGTCGATCGTCGACCCGATGGCAATCGCGGAAATTGCGGCCGCCGCGATCAAGGCGCCGAGACCAATGATCACCGGGCGGGACAACGACCGCCGGCCGATCAGCGATGGGCCTTGGTCTCCTTCGCTCATGGTGATCCAGAGGAAGGCGTAGACGACAACCCCCGGTCCGAAGACGCCGAGGGCTCCGAAGACGATCCGCACCAGGAGGACGGACACACCAAGGTGGCCCGCGACTCCGCAGCAGACCCCCGCGACAACCCGGCCCGTGGGGGGCCGCAACAAGGGCGGACGATCCGGCAGTGGATCGCCCGCGCGTGGAGTCCCAGGGGGCGCAGCGGTCGTCATGGTTCCATCTTGACGTACGCCCGGCGCCCGATGGCCCACCTTCAGGGTGCGGTCAGGGCTCCATCAGGGTCGCCCCGCATAGCGACCGGGCCCGTCTGAACGCACAGTGGATGTCATGAACACGTCCGTACCCCCCTCAGCACCAGGCGAAGCCCCCGGCGCAGCACCGCCGCCACCACAGCCCGACGGTCTCGACCGGTTCTTCGCTGGTCTGCGCGGCCTGGGCCTGCACCGCTCCGACAACGAGCGATGGGTCGGGGGTGTCTGCGGTGGCGTCGCCGAACGTTTGCGCGTCGACCCGCTGATTGTGCGCGCCGCGTTCATCTTGCTCGGCCTGGTCTTCGGCGCCGGAATCACGGTCTATCTCATCGCCTGGGTCCTGCTGCCCGACCGCAGCGGAACGATCCAGTTAGAACGCGCACTCCGGGGCGGCGATGGGACGGCCATCGTGTTGGTCGTTATCGCGGCGATCATCGCGTTCAGTGGCTTCGGACTCTTTTGGGGTTGGGGCGGACCTGGCCCAGTCATCCCGATACTGCTCGTGATCGGCGCGGTGATCTATTTCGTGGGCAAGCAGAATAGGTCGGCGACGCAGCCACCGGACGCCACCTACTCGGTGGCGGCCCCACCAACTCAGCACTCCGCCACGCCCGCCGCACCAGGTATGAGTGGTCAGCCACCCGTCGGACCTGGCCAGCCTCCTGTCTGGGGCGCTGGTTCGCCACCGCCGCCTGCGGTACCTCCGGTTGCTCCCCTTCCCCCGGTAGCACCGCGTCCTCGCCGACGACGGCTCGGCGCCGGACCGACCCTGATTCTCTTCGGAATCGCCGCCATCCTCGGCAGTTCCATCGCACTCATTGCCGCGAACACCGACCTCTCCGAGGTCAGCGCCCGGCTCGGGTTAGCCGCCGCCACCATCACCCTCGGGGTCGGTGTGCTCGCTGCCGGATTCATGGGTCGCAAAGCCGGATTCGCCGCCTTCATCGGTCTGGTGCTCGCCGTCGTGACCGCGATGAGCGCGGTGCTCCCGCGCGAGTTGTCACTCAACGGACCGCATGGAACCCAAGAGTGGTCACCGGCCAAGGTGACGTCATCGTCGACGTACACGATGGGGGTAGGTGAGGGCGAGTTGGACCTACGCGGTCTGACGCCGCCGACGGCATCGACGCTGATCAAGTCGCGCGTGTCAGTCGGCGAGCTGCGCATCATCGTTCCGGAAGACCTCCCGATCCGGATCACCGCTCATGTCGACGGCGGTGAGATCCGCACCGAACGGCCCGCCGACCTCACCGTGCCGTCAGCGACGGAGTCGGACGGCGGAATCGTCACCGACATCAGCGCTGATACTGCGATCTCTGGCATGGGCAGGTCCCGCACGTTCACCTATGGCGAGGGCAGCCCCGCGTTGACCCTCGATGCAGATGTCGGTTTCGGTCAGATCACCATTGAAAGGACGCCATCATGAGCCAGGACGAGCGCTCCGGCTACACCATGAGCGAGGACACGACTCCGCTCCCCACGGATCCCCAACCGAGGGCCGAGCCTCAGCCAGAGGAACCGCAATGGGTGACCGGGCCCTCATCGCCCACTGTGCTCGCCGGACTACTCATCGTCGTGATCGCCGGCCTTGCGACCGTGCGACTCGTGACCGACGTCGACCTCGACTGGTCTATCGCCGTGCCGGTGACAGTCATCGCGGTCGGTCTCATCGCCGTGGTGCTAGGAGCAACCTCGTTCACTCGGCATTCTCGGACAGCAGAGCACGACACCACGAGCTGATATTCAGGCTGCCCAACTGTGTCCGCGGGATCCAGGCCGCGGACGCAGTCGTACCACCGACATCGTGGACGACCGGCACGGAGGGATCTGGGACATGACCGCGATAGATGACCCGAACAGCCTGGAAATCTTCAATCTCTCCGTTCGGCGCGGGCCCGATCCAGTGGTCGGTGAGCACATCGCTGGCCTTGCCCAGCACCGGTCGTTGCCCCGTCTCCTCCCAGACCTCGCGCAACACCGCCTGATCGGGGTGCTCGCCGGGGTCCACGCCACCACCAGGAAGCAGCCACAACTCCGGTTTGGTCGCCGAGCGGACGAGTTTCGTCAGGAGCACCCCGAGATCGCTGTCGAGTACTGCGTACGCACCGACCCGACAGTGCTGGATCGCTGTCGCCGCGGCGGCAGCCGATACCTCAGACCGCGGGGTCCTGGGCGCACCATCCTGGACTGTTGCGCGATGCACCCGAAACGTCAGGTCGAAGCCCGCGGACGATCGCTCGATCGCGAGAAGATTAGAAGCTCGAAAACCATGTATTCCCAGCACTATTCGCGGATCAGCGCCATGCGCCAGAACCTCGCGGACGACGTCTTTATCCTCGGCGTCCCGCCCGATCACGACCACCGTACTCACCGGCCAAGGCTCCCCGCCCGGATGGCCTGTGCGTACGCACCGACCGACGTGTCGACCACCGAATCCCACTGCTGCCGTATAGGCATCGACACATTGTGTGCGCGAATCCCCTCCCGCACAGCCGTGTCCTTCGCCAAGTGCACGAGGCCCTCGACGAGCCCGTCGTCGCCATCGGTCAAGAGTCCGCTGATTCCGTGCTCCACAAACTCCGTAATGCCGCTCTGTCGGGGGCCGATCACCGGAAGACCTGAGGCGCGGGCTTCCAGCGCCGCGATGCCGAAGGCCTCCAACTCAGCGGGGGCAATATATGCATCCGCGGCCAGATAACGCTCATGCAGTGTCGCTCGATTCACCCGGCCGGGCAAGGTCACCCAGGACTGCGCTTCATGGGCGCTGATCCATCGCTCCAGATGCCCGCGCCAAGGCCCATCACCCAAGATCTCCAGGCGAAGATCCGCCCCGCTCGTGGCACGCGCCCGGGCGGCGAGTTCGACCAGATCGTGCGGTCGCTTTCGGCGGGCAAGCCGCATCGCCGTGACAAAACGGACCGCCCCGTCGTCATGGCGCACGCGCGGTTCTGGGGCCCACCGAGCGGGGTCGATACCGTTGGGCAACACCGATACTGGCCCATCGGCCAGGTCCCGCAGTGGCTGCGCGGCGACGTCCGAGACGGCTGTCAGCACCGCGCCCCGATCGGCCCACCGGCGGACATAGCCGAGCCGTCGAATCAGGGGTACCGCATAGGCGAGCATGCAATGCCAGGTCACCACGGTCGGGATGCCCAGCGACAGACTCGCCTGCACAGCATCCATCGCGAATGGACTGACCACACCCATATGCACGTGCGCCACGTCATAACCACCGGTACGCAGTTCGTGTCGCAGAGGGCCGAAAGCCAGCGGGTTGGCGACCAGCCCGGCAGGCAACACGAAGGGCAATGCCAGCCGCTGAACGTTCGGGTCTTTGGTTCCCCCGCCCGCAGAATCCGGCGTGGCGGTGATCACCGTGGCCTCGTGCTCCGCGGCCCGCAACGCCTGGGCCAGGTCATGCACCTGCACCTCGATACCCCCCAGACGCGGGAGGTAACAGTCCGACAGCAGGGCGACCCTCACCCGATTGAGGATGTCATGCTGCGAGACTGCTCTGTGATGCCCTACACCTTGGTGGCTTTCCACGCCCATCCCGACGACGAGGCCCTGCTGACGTCGGGGACAATGGCGCGCGCCGCGGCTGAGGGCCACCGGGTGGTCTTGGTGGTGGCAACCGACGGTGAACTGGGCCTGGCAGCAACCGCATTCAGTTCCGGGGACGGATTAGCCGCAACCCGTCAGGCCGAGGCCCAGGCCAGTGCCGACGCCCTCGGAGTAGCGCGCGTGTGTTGGCTGGGTTATGCCGACAGCGGTATGGATGGTGAACCTGAGCCCGACCCACCTGGCCGGCGCCGGTTCGTGCGCGCCCCTGTCGAAGAGGCCGCCGAGCGACTCGCCACGATTCTTCGCGAGGAGCAGGCTGACCTGCTGTTGTCCTACGAGCCCAACGGCGGCTACGGCCACCGCGACCACGTCCGGGTCCACGAAGTCGGCAAACTCGCCGCGGAACTCGCCGGGACCCCCAAGGTTCTGGAAGCAACGGTTCCACGCGACCTCATCGTGCGCGCGCTGCGTCTGGTCAGCAAGGTGTATCCCTTTCCGCCAGATTTCGATATCACCAGCTTTGACCGCGCATTCACTGCCCGGCGCGAGATCACCCACCGCATCTCGGTTCGCCGCCACATCTCGACCAAACGCGCCTCCATGCGCGCCCACGCCTCCCAGGCGTCAGCGGATGGCGGCGCCGACCGCACCCTCGGGATGTTCCTCAAGATCCCCCGGCCGCTCTATGACCTGGTCTTTGGACGCGAGTGGTACATCGACCGGACTCATACCGGCGCAGTCACTGACGACATCTTCGCGGGGATGCGATGAGTCCCGCGACCCGGGCCCGCAACGTGGCGGACGACACCCCCACGCTTCCCCGGCCAAGCCGACGCACCGTCGTACAGGCGGTGCTGGGGCTCGGGCTAGCCATCGCCATCATCGGGTTCGGCTTGCCGTTCTTCGCCGACACTTCCTGGGCAGACATCGGACACCACCTGGGCAAGGTGGGCTGGGTACACGCCCTCGAACTCTTCGGGATCATGGCGATCGGCCTGTGGTGTTACACCTTTACCCTCACCGGTTCCTTGCCAGGCCTGACCCACGGCAAGGCACTCATGATGAACGTCTCCGGCTCATCCGTCGGCAACCTGTTGCCGGGCGGTGGCGCGGCCGGCGTGGCGGTGACCTACCTCTTCGGGCGCTCCTGGGGCTTCTCCCGGTTGGCCATCTCGACTTCGATCATCGTGTCCGGGGTCTGGAACGTGCTGGCTCGAGTCGCCTTGCCGTTTATCGGCATTGCCGTATTGGCGATGGACCAAACGGCCCTGCCCAAGTCAGTGCGACAGGCAGCCTTCGGTGCCGCCGTCATGGCGCTCATCACCCTGGTGGTCTTCATCGCCATGGTGGTCAGCGACGCCTGGGCATCCCGGCTGGGCACCTTCGTGGACCGCTGGGTCGGCCATCTTATCGCGAAATTCCGCCGCGGCGCCAAGAAAGGTCAGCGGATCGACCTCGCCGCCGTGCTGCGCAACCAGCGATCACGGCTGGCGTCGGTGACCGCCCACGGGTGGCCGGCCATGACCTTCGGAGTCGTCGCCTTCCTCGGCATCTACTTTGTGCTCTTCTGGCGGACCATGGAAGTGGTCGGCGTCGACATGCCGATCCCGCAGTTGTTCGCGGCATACGCCATCGGGAGGCTTCTCACTGCTGTCGGCGTCACCCCCGGTGGTCTGGGAATCACCGAAGCAGGCACCTTGTCGGTCATGGTCGCCTGGGGAGGCGAGCCTGCGGCCGCGGCTGCGGGAGTCCTGATCTTTGCGCTTTACACGCACATCTTCGAGGTGCCGCTCGGCGCCCTCGGGTGGCTCGGGTGGACGCTTTCGGTCAAGAAGCGCCCACCCGACTGATAGTGCTTGAGCTCAGCTTTCGGCGTGGTTGCCTTTGCTCTGGCTGTCGCTGCGGCGCAGGTTGAGCAGCGCGACCACCAGCCCACCCCAAATCGCGAGCATGGACACGAGCATCATCGCCACGGCAGATCCGGACATCAGCGCACCTCTTCCTCAGTCTCGACGTCAGTCTCGAGATCCTCGACGTCATTGGTCATGTCCTGGTTGCGCCATGGGAGCGCGGCCAAAGCAAAGGCAGCGATCGGAATGACGATGACCACGGCCCACCCGAACGGGATGAGCAAGCTTTGCGGATAGTCGCCATACGGCGCGTCCAGTCGAGCACTGAATTCTTTATAGAGCAGGTAGATCAAGGCGATCGGGGTGATGAACCCAATCACGGTTCGCCACACCGTCCCGAGCCGGATCGAACTGACCCGGTTGAGGCTGTCCGCGAGAACCGGGAGCTTCTTAGCCACGTGGGCGACCACGATCATGCTCACCACGGCTACGGCCAGAATGCCGAAACTGTTGATCCAGGAATCCACCGTGTCGAGCACGGTCAGCGCACCCGTGGTCGAGAACAGCAGCACGCTGATGATCGCCATCGGCACGCCGACCATCGTGGTCGCGGTACGACGGCTCAGGTTGAACTTGTCCTGGAACCCGGCGATGACGACCTCGATGACGCTCACCAACGAGGTGAGGCCGGCCACGACGAGCGACCCAAAGAAGAGCACGCCGATCAGCGCACCCGCGGGGGCTTCGTTGATGATCGCGGGAAAGGCGATGAACGCCAGCCCAATTCCGCTCTCGACGACCTTGTCGACCGCGACACCGGACGCTTGCGCCATGAACCCCAACGCTGAGAAGACGCCGATCCCGGCGAGCAGCTCGAAGCCGGAGTTGGAGAAAGCGACGACGGTGCCGGCGCCAGTCATGTCGGTCTTGCGCGCGACGTACGACGCGTAGGTGATCATCACACCGAAACCGACCGACAACGAGAAGAAGATCTGTCCGAACGCGGCCACCCAGACATCGGTCTGCTTCAGAGCACTCCAGTCCGGCGTGAACAGCGCATCCAAGCCCTTGGGTGCTCCGTCGAGGAACAACGCAAAGACGACCAGCGCGGTGAACGCGACAAAGAGTAGGGGCATGAGGATCAGCGCGGTTCGACCGATCCCATCCTGCACACCCAGCGCCAGGATGCCCAGCACGAGCACCCACACGATGACCAGTGGGATCAACAGGCCGGGGACGAAGTCCAGCGTCGGCCCGGGCTCGGCGGCGGCGTGCAAGAAGTCCCCGCCGAAGAATTCATCGGGCTTGCTACCCCAGGACTTCCCGAACGAGAAGATCGTGTAGCGCAGCGCCCACGCGATGATCGCGGCGTAATACACACCAATGACCAGGCAGACGAGCACCTGCCACCAGCCGATGCCCTCGGCTCCTCGGCTCATCCGACGGAAACTCAGGGGCGCCGATCCGCGATACCGGTGCCCCATCGCATAGTCGAGATAAAGGAACGGCAAACCAGCGACAAAGATCGCCACGAGATACGGCACGATGAACGCGCCGCCGCCGCCTTCATACGCGACATAAGGGAACCGCCAAATGTTGCCCAGACCAACGGCCGACCCGATCGCTGCGAGGATGAACACCCTCCGCGATGCGAATCCTGCAGCCGACTTCCCTGAATCCTCCGTAACCGCGGACACGCGGCGCCTCCTCGACGGTCAGAGCCCCCTCTCCGGGGACATCGTCCAAGGATGACACGCCCGGATCAGCGGTGAAAGTACCTACGCGAGACGGCGATCCGCGATGGCCGAGGTCCAGAAGACTGCGAGTCCGGTGAGGACCCCAATCGGTGCCAGCGCCAACACGGCGAGCAGGAGTTCGGTGTCATGGTCCTGCGGTCGCAGACCCCAGGAAACGAAGCACAGACCAACCATGGCCGATCCGACCAACCCCAGAGCTGAACGCGCCGCCCATCGGTCTCGTGGAGGCGGCACTTCCCGCTGCAGTGCGTAGGCGACCGCAAGCGCTAGCGCGCTCCACACCATGCAGACGGCCACTGCGGCAGCAGCATCCGAGGGTCGGTGCCATTGCCCCACAACGGTGCCCGCGCCGACGAAGGTCCCGACGAAACCGGCAAAGGGGACGACGACCCAGCGCCACGCGGCCGGCGCCACGATGACGGCTGCCAGACCCAGTGACACGGCGACCGTGGTATGCCCGCTGGGCAGCGTGTTCGGCATGCTGTCAGTGCGTTCGATGACCACCTTCTTGAGCACACGCGTACTGATGTTTGCGCCCGCCACCAGCACGATGGCAGCCGCGGCAAGGTTGTAGCGCTGTCGGGACAGCGCCACGATCACGCAGACGGCTAGTGCCAAGGCGACACCCGCGACCGAGACATAGGTCAGCCAGTCTTGGATGCGCATCGCCGCAGCCGCCGAATGCCCGACCGAGTCCATCAATCGCTCGTCGAGGGCCATGCCGCGACTGGTGCGCAGGGCGCCATAGGTCAGGATTCCCAGGATGACCATCCCGGCGAACTCCATCGCCAGGATGCTCGGCCACGGACCTGGCTTGGACTCGGGGTCGCGCGGACGTCCCGACTCAGGCGGTCCGAATCTCGGTGACTGAGCGGGCTGCTCGGCAAGGGTTGGTGCACTCACGCGGTCTATTCTGGCGCGCCAATCTGGACGCGGGCTGTGACCTTGCTGTGGGCCATTCACTCCCATTCGATGGTGCCGGGCGGCTTGCTGGTCACGTCCAGCGTCACCCGATTGACCTCACTCACCTCATTGGTAATGCGGTTGGAGATCTTCGCCAGGACGTCATAGGGCAGCCGCGTCCAGTCTGCAGTCATCGCGTCCTCCGAGGACACCGGGCGCAGCACGATCGGATGACCATAGGTGCGGCCATCGCCTTGAACACCGACCGACCGGACATCGGCCAAGAGCACGACAGGGCATTGCCAGATATCGCGGTCCAGACCGGCGGCCGTGAGTTCTTCTCGAGCGATGGCGTCAGCACGGCGCAGGATGGCCAACCGATCAGCGGTCACCTCGCCCACGATGCGGATGCCAAGGCCCGGGCCGGGGAAGGGCTGGCGATAGACGATCTTCTCCGGCAGGCCCAGCTCTAGACCGACTTGCCGGACTTCGTCTTTGAACAGTGAGCGCAGCGGCTCCACCAACTTGAACTGAATGTCGTCGGGCAGTCCGCCCACGTTGTGATGGCTCTTGATATTGGCGGTGCCCGACCCGCCGCCGGATTCCACGACGTCCGGGTAAAGCGTTCCCTGCACGAGCCATTTCACGGGATGTTCGTCGTCGCCCCGCTCCGCGACGATCTCGCGAGCGGTCTCCTCAAAGATCCGAATGAACTCAGCGCCGATGATCTTGCGTTTCTGCTCTGGGTCGCTGACCCCGGCGAGCTGTTTGAGGTATCGCTCCTGCGCGTCGACGACGATCAAGTCGGCTCCGGTGAGCTCAACGAAGTCTTCCCGGACCTGGTCGGCCTCACCTTCGCGCAACAACCCGTGGTCAACGAAAACGCAGGTGAGCTGGTCACCAATCGCCTTCTGTACCAACGCTGCCGCGACCATGGAGTCGACTCCACCGGAGAGCGCGCAGATCGCTCGGTCGTCGCCCACCTGGTCGCGCACTTGGTCCACGAGTTCCTCGGCCATATTGGCGGGGGTCCAGGTGGCGTCGAGCCTGGCACCGCGTAGCAGGAAGTTCTCCAACACACGCTGCCCGAAAGCGGAGTGCAGCACTTCGGGGTGCCACTGCACGCCGTACAACTGGCGCTCGTCATCTTCAAAGGCCGCGACCTTGGCACCCGCGGTGTGCGCGGTGACCCGCATTCCCTGGGGTGGTGCGGTCGCCGAGTCGCCATGGGACATCCAGACCGACTGGTCCGCAGGCTGGCCCTCGAACAGGGTCGAGGAGGTGTCCTCAATGGTGGCGGCCGTGGCGCCGTACTCGCGTGCGCCAGTTTGGGCGACCGTCCCGCCCAGGCCCTGACACATCACCTGGAAGCCGTAGCAGATGCCGAAAACCGGTATGCCAGCGTCCAGGATGCTCGGGTCCAGCGTCGGCGCGTTGTCGGCGTAGACCGAGGAGGGACCACCGGACAGCACGATGGCCGCTGGCTTCTTGGCCAGGAGTTCCTCGGCGGGCATCGTGTGCGGCACGACCTCGCTATAGAGCGAAGCTTCGCGTACCCGGCGAGCGATGAGCTGGGCGTACTGGGCGCCGAAATCGACGACGAGGACGGGGTGATTCTGGAGCGCGTCAGTCACGGAGTCAGGCTACCGGGCCCGCAGCTGAGGTCTCGTGGCCGCTCTCAAGGCTGGCAAGTTGCGCCTCGACCTCAGCCGCGACCCTGCGCTCGACCCAGAACGACAGGAACGGCACGCATCCGGCGAGCATCACCAGCACCATTCGACCGAGCGACCAGCGCACCGCGAAACCAAGGATGGCGGTGGCCACGACATAGATCACAAAGATGAGTCCGTGCGGCTGCGGCCACCACTTGAGGGCGTCGTTCTCAAAGCCGTACCAGAGCACCATCTCCGCCACGAGCACCAACAAGCCGATGCCGACGATGAAGGCCATCACCTTGAAAAAGGTCAACTTGGTGCGCGCGCTGGCGACGTCGATGCGTTGAACTGCAGGATCAGACATGGGTTCCTTCGGGGACATCGGGAGCCGGGTGATCGCCCGGCGGTGACTCAGGTGGCGGACTCGAGTGTGCCGCTTCTTGGCGCGCCACCTCATCCAGGTGGTCTTCTCGGACGGAGCGCCACCAAAGGTAATAGGCAAAGAGAGCAAAGACCCACCATTGCAGCGCATAGCCCAGATTGCGCCAATCGAGACCGTCGACCTCCGGCGCGGGCGGCGGAACCGGCTGCATGGCAGACGTCGGCTCTGCCGGGTCCTGCGCGATCACGAACAAGAACGCGTTGTAGACCTCGCCGCCCCACTCGTTGATCAGGGTCGCGACTTCGATCGATCCACGCTGCCCTGGCGGCAACGGACCCACATCAACCGGAGAATCACTCGGCGCCAGCGCCCCTGTGATGCGGACCTTTCCAGCCGGCGGTGGGGCGGCCTGATCTGGATCAGTCACAAACCCGCGCAATATCGGCAGGCGCGCACCAGTGGTGTCGACCACCACAGGAGCCACCACCCAATACCCACGCTCACCCTCCAGCACTCGGCCAGGCACCAAGAATTGTTGATCGGCGTCGTAGGTTCCACTGGTGGTCACTCGTCGCAGCGACCCATTGGACGGGAACGGCTCGTACGGCGCCACGAGCTCATCGAGAGCAACGATCGGCTGACGCGGCCCCTCCCGCAGCGCCTCCTCCCGGGCGTCTTGCTGGGCGACGCCGTACTGCCAAAAGCCGAGCGCAACGAACACCACCGCAAAAACCGTCGCGAGCGCCAGCAACGCCAGATGGCGGGGTTGGCGGGCGGTCTGAAGCACCCCTCCAGGGTAGGTCGGCCCCGCCACACGCGCTCAGGCGGTCGCCGGCATCCCGAGCGAGACTCCCGGAACCCGCGCCGGGCGTTCCCCTAGCCGGACGTAGGCCTTCCCTTGCTCCGGCCGTTCGTCCCGTTCACCCTTCGTCGGCCAGAGCGACGCTGCACGCTCCGCCTGAGCGGTGATGGTCAGCGCCGGGTTGACGCCCAGATTGGCCGAGACCGCGGAGCCATCGACGACGTACAGATTGGGGTAGCCCCACACCCGGTGGTACGGGTCGATAACTCCATGGTCCGGGCTGTCAGAGATGGGCGCCCCGCCGAGAAAGTGCGCGGTCATGGGAATGCCACACGTTTCGGCCCAGGTGCTGCCCGCGATCGTGCGTACGCCGGACGTGGCCTCCAAACGCTCAGCGACCCGAGCGGTCGCGTCGTGGCCCTGGGGAATGTAGGTCGGGTTCGGCGCCCCATGGCCCTGCTCGCTGGTCAGCACCCATCGCCCGAATCGGCGCCGGACTGACGTCGTGAGCGAGTTGTCCAAGGCCTGCATGACCAGCAAGATCACGGTGCGCTCACTCCAGCGGGGGCCAAGCGCACGCAGGCTCGTGACCGGTTCGGCAGCGAATTTTCGTGCGAACTCGGCTGCACGTTGCCGCGGTCGCTTAGAGCTGTCGACCGCAAGAGTTGAGAGCAAGCCCATGAGGTTGGATCCCTTGCCGTAGCGAACATTCTCGACGTGCGTGTGTTCGTCGACGTGAAATGACGTCGTGATCGCGATGCCACGGTCGAGTTCCATCCCGTCGGGAACTGCCACCGACGCGGCCCCTTCGAGGGCCTCGGAGTTAGTCCTGGTCAGCGCGCCAAGAGCGCTCGAGAGCCGGGGAAGACAGCCAGTGGCCCGCATCGTGTGGAGCAAGGACTGCGTACCCCACGTGCCGGCCGCGAGCACCACCTGACCCGCGGTCACGGTCTGCTCCTCGTGTTTTACCCAAGCGCCCGATCGCCTCGTGGTCACCCGGAATCCGTTGTCCGCCAAGGGATCCAACCTGGTGACGGTACGCATTGCCTCGATCCGTACGCCGACCCGTTCGGCCAGGGCCAGATAGTTCTTGCGGAGCGTGTTCTTGGCGCCGGTACGGCAGCCGACCATGCAATTGCCGCATTCAGTGCAGCCCGTGCGCGCTGGCCCTTCCCCACCAAAGAAAGGGTCCGGGACCCGCTCACCTGGAGTGCCGAAGTAGACCCCCACTGGGGTCTTTCGGAAGGTCGAGGCCACGCCCATATCGGCAGCGGTGTCGCGCATGACCCGCTCGACCGGTCCCTCGCAGGGATTCTCTTCGACCACCCCGAGCATGCGCTTGGCCACGGCGTAGTGCGGGTCAAGCTCCGCCCACCAATCGGTGATGTGCCCCCACTGCGGGTCTTCGAAAAAGGGCCGCGGCGGCAGATAGAGCGTGTTGGCGTAGTTGAGCGAGCCGCCGCCCACACCCGCTCCGGCCAGTACCAGAACGTCGGGCAGCTTGTGGATCCGTTGCACGCCAAAGCACTTCAGCGCAGGCGCCCACAGATAGCGGCGCACGTCCCAGGAGGTCTTGGCGAAGTCCTCGTCCTCGAATCGACGCCCGGCCTCAAGCACCAGGACCGAGTAGCCCTTCTCTGCCAGGCGCAATGCCGTGGTGGCCCCACCGAAGCCGGAGCCCACGACCACCACGTCGTAGTCGTGGTCGTCCTGGTGTGCAGATGCGTTCATTACTCCAGCGTAACCTTAGTGTTGTCCGGAGGTCGTCACTCCCGATAATCAGCGATGAACTGCCCGTAGCGCTGCGCCCCGGTGCCAGCAGCGACATCAGACATTCGCAAGACCGTGAGCCCGAGATAGCCCCAGGTTTCGAAGGCATCCTCGATCTGATCCCAGCCGAAGTCGTTCTGCACCCCACCGGACAGCGCGTTTTCGCCCTTGAGTTCAACCCCGGCGTCGTGGGCGCCTTGGCCGATCCAACCGACCAAGGTCTTGGCCCGCGAGTAGGCCGGTGCCGCCGGATCGTCGCCCATCTCCAACGCCGTGAAGTGCATCGTGACGGTGCGGCCTCGCGCGTTAACCCGATCCGCAAGTTTGATGATGCGCCGGTACCCGTGGGCGCTTGACCGGGAGTTCTCGTTGACGCTGGTCTGTACCAACCCGGTCGTCACCTCAGTGGCCCGTGGGTGGACCGGGTGCTCGATCTGCCAGTGAATCCCTGGCACCTTGTAGCCGACCTTGGCCTTGGGGAAGTTATGCCCGAGCGACTTCACCACGGTGTTGAGCATCCGCTTGCCGTGCTTGACCAGGGAGCCGTTGTACCAATCGATGAAGTCGGTGCCATAGCGCGAGTGCCGATAGTCACCACTGGTGAAGAAATCCTCGGCGTCCCGTGGTGGGCGCACCTGCTCCCATCGGTTGAGGTGGGTTCCCCAGGCCCGATTAAGGCGCTTCAGCGAGCCATATTTATGGCGCATTGATCGTTGCAGGTCGTTGACGGCCAGCGGCGAATACGCTTGCAGCGCACCGCGGGTCGGATATCCGGTGTCGGTGTCATGCTGGTTGTACGACGGATAGCGCAGCTCTCCCGACGGGCCGAGGGAGACGTTGATCTCGGTGAAGTCTTTGGCGTATTTCTTGCCATATCGCGCGACGAAGGCCTTGGTGAAATCGCGATATTCGCCCTGGACGAGCGGATCGGCAAAGCCCTGGACGCTCTCCTTCGAGTAGTTTCCCTGCTCGCTGCGGTGCATGAGCCCGGTCTTGGTGACCTTCTGCCCGCGGTAGGAACGGTTGGCGTACTTCGTCCACAACCAACTCGGCAGCAGACTGGTGTAGTCATCCCCGACATTGCCGCCACATTGATGGAACGACAAGATCGGCGCGACTTCAAGGCCGCGCTTGGTGATTTCCTTGAAGACCCGGTCGTAGTAGCTCCACGTGAAGCGATTGTCTTTGGTCTCCACGTCGCCCCACCAGATGTCGACACTGACGGCGTCTACGCCATACCTTTTGACGGCCTTGAGGTCGCGGGTGAAGTCGCTCCAGTCAGTCACCTTCAGAGGCGCCATGACGTTGGCGGTGAACTCCGGGTTTCCGTGAGCGATCGGCCCAGGGACATCACCTGCCGAGGCGGGCGGAGCGAGGTAGGCGGCCGCGGCGAACGCGGTGACGATGGCTGAGCTGACGTACGGTCGCATCGGACTCCCAAACTGGTGGCTAATGCTCGGAATCTCACCACATTTCGAGCATCGCCGCGGCTAGTCGCCCAGAGCGATAGGCGACCGGCCCGCTAGGAGCGCTGGTGCGGCGACACGACGACTTCGATCCGCTGGAACTCTTTGAGGTCGGTATA
Organism: Demetria terragena DSM 11295; assembly: GCF_000376825.1. Lineage (NCBI taxonomy): Bacteria > Bacillati > Actinomycetota > Actinomycetes > Micrococcales > Dermacoccaceae > Demetria > Demetria terragena. Next base: position 99,384 of record NZ_AQXW01000001.1, read on the forward strand.
GCCCGTCGTCGCCATCGCGCGTCGGAGGGCGCCCACCAGGTTGGTGGTGCCGTCGGCGCCCGCTCCAGGACCGAACAGGATCTCCTCCAGATTGCCGAGAGTTCCGACGCTGACGCGTTCGCCACGCGGGAGTTCGTGGTGGTGGGCCTCTGAGCCCCAGTGCAGTCCGCGACCGGGAGCATCCGTGGCCCGCGCCAATGCGGCGCCGAGCATGACGGCGTCAGCGCCACAGGCGATGGCCTTGACGATGTCGCCTGAGGTGCCCAGACCGCCGTCGGCGATGACGTGCACATAGCGCCCGCCGGATTCGTCGAGGTAGTCCCGGCGCGCAGCCGCGATGTCCGCCACCGCGGAGGCCATTGGAGCGTGGATGCCGAGCGTCGCTCGGGTGGTGTGCGCCGCTCCCCCGCCGAAACCGACGAGGACGCCGGCCGCTCCGGTACGCATGAGGTGCAGCGCCGCGGTGTAGGTCCCCGCGCCGCCCACAATCACCGGGACATCGAGCTCGTAGATGAAGCGCTTGAGGTTGAGCGGTTCGGCTCGGCTGGAGACGTGCTCGGCCGAGACGGTCGTACCGCGAATGACGAAGAGGTCGACTCCAGCGTCGACGACCGTGCGCCAGTGCTCCTGAGTACGTTGCGGGCTGAGCGCACCCGCAACGGTCACGCCAGAATCACGAATCTCCTTGAGCCGCAAAGTGATCAGATCTGGATTGATCGGCGCTGAGTAGATCTCACGCATGCGCTGGACATAACGATCGGGAGCCAAGTCGGCGATCTCGGCGAGCAGCGGCTCCGGGGTTTCGTAACGCGTCCACAAGCCTTCGAGGTCTAGCACTGGCAGGCCACCGAGCTGGCCCAACTTCACCGCGGTCTGCGGCGACATCACCGAGTCCATCGGGGCCGCCACCACCGGAGTGTCGAAGTGGTAGGCGTCAATCTGCCAGGAGGTCGAAACCTCACGGGGATCACGCGTACGCCGTGAGGGCACTACCGCAATGTCGTCAAAGGAATATGCGCGGCGTCCACGCTTGCCTCGGCCGATCTCGATCTCATTCACCCGGACAGGCTAGCCCGCGACATCTGAACTGAACGTTGCCGCCTCTCCACTGAAGCACCCTTCGCATCGCCGAGCGATGTTGCCACCCAGCCTTCAGCCCGGACATCACAGGAGATCTCGGCACATCTGTCCGCAGATCCACCGATGGGCCAGCGGTGGCGTTCGCCAGGTCACGGGGCGAATCTATGCATCCGGAAACGTTAACCGACTGGGATCTGGCGGGAGAGAACTTCTCACATCGGGCCCCGCCCAGACCTTAAGAAGCTGATCTACAGAATGCTTGACGATCTCGATATCGCCCTCGCCCTCGCCCGGCACTTTGACTGAGGGGATGCCCGCACCAATCCCCACCTCAACTAGACGCACATTTGAGATAATTCTCATCATCTTTCGCTGGTTAAGCTCGAGAGCGAATGATGTGAGAATGCCATCCTCAACCCAAACTCGCGCACACCCGCTTTTGGGCTGAGAACTCCCCGTGCGCTCACCCTGAAGGGTCGACTTGGCAGCAGCCATGTTCCCGGCAGCTGCGACCGCACGCTGGTAGTCAACCGGAAACACCCACGAACCGTCCGGCAGTTCACTAGAACCGTCATCCGCCACACCCAGAAGCCACAGAAAAGAGTTCATTCCGACATCTGGGAACTCGCCCGCCTCCAAATCTCGGGAAATCCACTGATGATTCTCACCGTCGGGAATCGCCACGTACTCACGATTCCCGACGGTGGCAGTGATGAACATCTCGGTCGCACCGTCTTCGACATTGACTGTCAATGCATTGCCTGTCTCAAAATCGACTAGCGAGCGAAACCAACCTTTAACCGCTTTCGTCTCATGATCCCTAAAATAGGTAGACAAGGCCAATCGATCTTCCAACAAGACTCTCTCGACCAGCCCCGAGACGCCCTCACTGCTCAGCATGAATCAATCACCACTTACTCTTGCAGACCTTATGACAGGTCTTAACCTTAGATCCACATACAGCCACCATGCAAGCAAGTACGAGGTACATGAACCTGAGCTTCGCGCACTTAGCAGCCTTACTAGCACAGTTCGCACCGACGCAGAAGACGACACATTTAAAGTAATCCATCTTGCCCATAGGGGCCAGCGAACTCGCGAGCGCTACCGAGCGCACGTTGAGGACATCGCCCACCCGGCTAGCGGACACCACCTCGTCGATGTCTCCCTCTACCGACTCTAGAGAGACCTTCTCCACACCGCCTTCAAGGTGGAAACTCAGGACGGCGGCCTCTCTATCTCCACGCTCGGCGTGCCCGATAAATACGTAGAGCAATCGCCCACCGTCTCCAGTATCAAAACCCACCGACTTGCTGAGTTTCGTGTCGAAACCCTGCGAACGAGCGGTTTGCAACGCCGCCTTGAACTGAGGGTTTCCTCTAGCCCGCTTCTGGAGCTCACTAAGTCCATCTGGGTCAAGCGCCCCAGCGTCGGCGCTCCCACCAGCGGCCATCGACGGGCTCGCGCCAAGAGCCATGCCTGTCGCTACACCGACACCCAGGCCTGCCGCTCGAAGGAACGACCGGCGTCCATCCCTGGCATCCTTCTTCAGCGCGTCGTGGACAATGCCGGATACGCTCAATGCTCGCCGGATGCCCATGCCTTGGATCATGGCCCAACTCATGGAGGCCCCGCTCAGGAGTTGAGCCCCCTCGCCTCCGTCTACGACCACCAGGTGGGGGCGATTCGGCGCCACTTCACCAGAGTTTCTCAGCAACTCAGTTACCTCAGAGTCCCCGATGGGTCGCACGGTGAGCCACCCTTCGGAAGCCCCCTCGACGCGCTCTGCTATGTCAGAGCACAGCGTGCAACCGTCGTCGTACATTAGGTAATTCGTCACAATCTTCCCCTTTTCCTTGCGACGCACCCAGTCGTGCGTCAATACAGTTGCCCAGATTAGGCTATTAACCCCATCTTGCTCCTTCGATCACCGACGGCGACCCCTACGTTTTAATCGTCATTTGCGACGATTTCCCCTACGAACCTCTCGACATCCATCTCTCTCGCATCATCCGGCTCAGGCAACTCGATCTCCACGTCGCTACCAAGGCCGTCAACTTCCAAGTCGACAACAAAGTCCCCGCCACCCTCAACGTCTGAAACACGGAAGGATGCCTTTTTAATCAACCCGAGCATTATAACGACCTCTCCAGAAACGGTCTCAGAATCCCCAATGTCGGCCTCATCGAGCGACGCCAGAACGCCTTCACGGTTCGCCTCGCCCACCATCTCGATGATCAATGACCGAGACGTCGTGAAATCGATAATGGTCCCACCAGGAGTGGACAACGACGCACGCCCACTGCCACTGGCCTCCGCCCCTAATAGCCAGAACAATAAGGCGACCGGCGACGATCCTGGCCATTCGCTACGCACGGCCGACCAGCGTGGTGATTCACCCACTCGTTCAAGGTAAAGTAGATCTTCATTGACGAGACTCCTCACGGGACCCAAAACGGAACCTTGTCCATCTTCAGAGTCTTCAGAGTCTTCAGCCATTATAAATTTATGAATCATTTCGACTTGTCGTCGATCAATGTTATAGGAAACTGAACTCGTGGATGCAATCGAACCATCAGAGCCCAAAACAAACTGAATCAATTGTCCAGTTGACATTTCCAATGTCGCCCGCGCGGCCCGTCTAATGCCACTCTCGCCATGACTTACTCGCCGATCATGCCCCCAGTTCACGGTACCCCCCGATCGCTCGCTTAGGTCGAGTATGGACCAACCGAGGCGAGCGGTCAAGGGTGGCGCCTTAATTTAAACTTCAACACTTACTTTGTATAAATTGACCTTTCAACGACGCATGACGAGCGAATCGCACTCCACGTCACAAGTTTGACTGGATCGAACATGTGTTCGATCATTGACTGGTGACTCAGACCGCCACCCGATCGCTGACCGACCTGAGAGACCTGCTGCGTCAGCACGAAGACGAGCCGGTTTCTCGTGGGCTGCCCGTCCACCATCACCTCGCGGAAGCCTTCCCTCGCGGCCTGCGCCCCGGCGCGGTCTATCAAGTGAGCGGTTCGACGGCGATCGCGGTCGCTCTGCTCGCCGCGGCGTCCCAGCAAGGATGGTGTGCCGCCGTCGGGCTCCCCGATGTGTCTCTCGAGGCGGCGGCGCGCTGGGGAACGGCTCTCGACCAACTCATCCTCGTCCCCCGCCCCGGCCACGAGACCTGGGATGTCGTCGGCACCTTGATTGATGCGGTGGACCTGATCCTGGTCGCGTCCGCACCCATCGCCCCGGCTCAAGCACGCCGCCTGGAGGCTCGACTCCGCGCTCGGCAGGTTGCGTTGATCGTTCTTGGCCTGTGGCCACAGGCCACCGCGACGATCGAGGCGAAAACCACCGGGTGGGTCGGGCTGGGGCACGGCGACGGATGCCTGACTGAGCAGCACCTCGAGGTCACCGTCACCGAAAAACACCGTCAGCGGACCTCGTACCTGACCGTTCCGGAGCGACCATGACCAGCCCCACGACGCTGAGTCGGCCCCGGAAGGCAGGAGCATCTCCCCTGGCCGCGGCGCCGATACGCGTCCTGCTGCTGTGGTGTCCAGCGTGGTCCATTGCTGCGGCACAAAGCGCCCACGGCATCGCGGCAAGCGCTGAGCTCGCCCTAATCTCCAAAAGCACCGTGGTCGAATGTTCCGCCGCCGCAGAACGCGAAGGAGTCACCGCAGGCTTGCGGCTTCGCCAGGCTCAACATCGCTGCCCCGACATGGTCCTCATTCCCCACGATCCAGATCTTGACCGGCGGATCTTTGAGCCAGTGGTCCAGACAATTGAGGATGTCATTCCCGGCGTCCATCTCGTCCGCCCCGGAGTCGCTGCCGTACGCGCCCAGGGCCCCAGTCGCTTCTATGGCGGTGATCGCGCGGCTGCCGAACGGCTCTTGGAACGAGTGCGCTCTCACCATGTGCACGACGTCCGCCTGGCCGTCGCCGATGGCCTCTTCGCGGCAGAGCAAGCGGCCCGTACCACCACCCCAGAGGAACCCATCGCGATCGTCCCTTCCGGCGGCTCTCCCGAGTTCCTCGCGCCCCTTCCCGTCTCCACCATCGCCACCGATACATTCCCCTCGCGAACAGCAAATCTCCTGCGGCGCTTGGGCATTCGCACCCTCGGCGACTTGGCGGCACTCCCCAGCACCGATGTCCACGCTCGGTTCGGAGCGAGCGGTCTACGCGCCCATCATTTGGCTAGTGGCCACGATGTGCCGGTCCTCTCCCCGCGCGAGATCCCGATCGACCTCAGTGTTCGGGTGGCCTGTGAGGGAGCCGTCGCATCCGATCAGATCGTTGCCGCAAACTCGCCTGCCATCGATCGTCTGCTGTCCCGCCTAGAACAAGACACGGCCGTGTGCACCGCCATCCGCATCACGATTCACACCACAGCGGAGGACTCCGATCGGGTGTGGCGCCACCCCTGGCATTTCACCCATCACGACATCCTCGACCGGATGCGGTGGCAACTGCGCGATATCGGTGCGGCTTCGACCAATGCGCTGCGAGCTGACGAAGGCGGCCAAGACCACGAGATCACCGCCGTGACCGTCACCCTCGAGACTGTCGTGCCTGCCCAACACCAAGCTGAGGGGCTATGGGGGGCCCGGCCAGACCACCACGTCGTGCACGCCATCACCACCCTCCAGCATCGACTCGGTCATGACGGGGTGCTGACCGGCGCCCTCGGCGGCGGCAGGCTGCTGCACGAGCGTCGCCTCCTGCGGCCGTGGGGTGAGCCACCGCCGAGCGCCGCCCAACGACGCCGCGATCAGCCCTGGCCTGGCCACCTGCCTGGACCGGCCCCCGCGCTGGTCTTCGAGACCGCCCACGCGGTCCGCCTGCTCGCTGCGGACGGCACCCCTCTTGTGGTGTCCGACCGCGGCGACCTCAACGCAGCACCAGCCTGGTTCGTCCCACACCCCGGTCGAGCACCCAACGCCGGTCGAGCACCCAACGCCGGTCGAGCACCCAACGCCGGTCGAGCAGGCCGGAGCGCTAGCGGAGGCCGTGTCGAGACCACCCTCGACACCACCGCGGAGCCCAGCCTGGGCATCCTCGCGTGGGCTGGCCCCTGGCCACTTCGCCAGCGATGGTGGCGCCGTGGACCGGCCTACGACCGTGTCCAACTCGTCGATGAGCACCAATACGCCTGGCTCCTGCTGCACGAAGGCGGGCGCTGGTGGGCCGAAGCGAGGTATGACTGATGCCCTACAGCAACCCGCCGATTCCCTGGGCCGAGCTCGAACGGCTCCTCTCCGACGGCACCCACGCCACGACTCCCGCAGGGGCTCCGGCCGATGGTGGAGACGGGCCAGCCTTCACCCGCAAGCGCGCGCCATATCGCCCGAGTGCTCGCCCGCTAGTCGAAGGGCCACATGTCCCCTATGCCGAGTTGCATGCGCATTCTCACTACAGCTTTCTCGATGGCGCCTCGGCACCTGAGGCACTCATCGCCGAGGCCGTGCATCGCCGTCTGACCGGGGTCGCCCTGACCGACCATGACGGTGTCTATGGCGCGGTGCGCTTTGCCGAGGCCGCTGATGCTTACGAGCAACCGCCGCTGACCTGTTTCGGCGCCGAGCTCTCACTGGGGCTCTCCACCCCGCAGCAGGGTGTCGCCGATCCCGAAGGGCAGCATCTCGTGGTTCTGGCGCGAGGCACCGAGGGATATCGGCGGCTCTGTGGCTCTTTGACCGATGCGCACTTGGCCGACGGTGCAGAAAAAGGCCGCCCAATCTATGAGTTAGGGAAACTCTCTGAGAGTGCCGCCGGGCATTGGATGGTGCTTACCGGCTGCCGTAAGGGCGCCGTACGCCACGCGCTAGAACACCACGGACCAGAAGCGGCTGAGCGCGAGATCTACCGTCTCCGTGAGCTTTTCGGCCCCGACAACGTTCTCGTCGAGCTCACCGACCACGGTCTTCCTGGTGATGCCCACCGCAATGATGCGCTAGCCGACCTGGCGCAGCGCACGGGATGCCCGGTCGTGGCGACCAACGCCGTGCACTACGCCATCCCAGAGAGTTATCCGCTAGCCACTGCCGTCGCGGCCGTACGCGCCCGACGCAGCCTCGAAGAGATCGACGGCTGGTTGCCAGCATCGCCGCGTGCCCATCTTCGCAGTGGCGCTGAGATGGCCCATCTATTCCGGCGATTCCCTGGGGCCGTCGAACTCACGGTTGATATCGCTGCTGACTGTGCCTTCCAATTGCGAGCAGCCACACCAGAACTCCCCCGCCAGGATGTCCCCGATGGTCATACCCCCATGAGTTGGCTCCGTGAGCTGACCTGGCGTGGTGCCGCTGCTCGCTATCCCGACCTGACCGCCGAAGGTCGGGCTCGCATCGAGCGAGAACTCGACACCATCGATCAGTTGAAGTTCCCCGGGTATTTTCTCATCGTCGATGACATCGTCCGCTTCGCGCGCGGCCGCGGAATCCTTTGTCAGGGAAGAGGATCCGCGGCTGCCTCTGCAGTGTGCTACGCACTGGGGATCACCGTCATCGACCCGATCTATTACCGCCTCCCGTTCGAGCGGTTCCTCTCTGAGCTCCGCGAAGAAGCACCCGACATCGACGTCGACTTCGATTCGGGGCGGCGTGAAGAAGTCATTCAGTACGTCTACCGCACCTACGGGCGACGCAACGCCGCGCAGGTCGCCAACGTCATCACCTATCGCCCGAAGAACGCCGTCCGCGACATGGCCAAAGCGCTCGGATACACCACCGGGCAACAAGACGCCTGGTCAAAACAGGTCGAGCGATGGGGTGCTGATGTCAGCAGCAGCGACCACGATATCCCTCCTGACGTCACCGAGTTGGCGACCAGCCTGTTGACCTTTCCCCGACACCTGGGAATCCACTCCGGAGGCATGGTGCTCACCGAGGGCGCGGTCGGCGAGGTCTGCCCCATCGAGCACGCCCGAATGGAAGACCGCACCGTCCTGCAATGGGACAAGGATGACTGCGCCTGGATGGGCCTGGTGAAGTTCGACCTGCTCGGACTGGGGATGCTCGCCGCCATCCAGCACACCTTCGATCTCATCCGTGATCACCTCGGCGAAGAGTGGACTCTGCAGACGATTCCCAAGGGCGAACGTGGCGTCTACGACATGCTCTGCCGCGCCGATTCGATCGGCGTCTTCCAGGTCGAAAGCCGTGCCCAGATCGGCACCCTCCCCCGGCTCAAACCACGCTGCTTCTATGACCTCGCGATTGAAGTAGCACTGATTCGGCCCGGCCCGATCCAGGGCGGCGCCGTGCATCCCTACATCCGGCGACGCTCTGGGGATGAGCCGGTGACCTACGCCCACCCGTTGCTCAAGCCTGTGCTCGAACGCACGCTGGGCATCCCACTCTTCCAAGAGCAACTCATGCAGATGGCGACCTCCATCGGTAACTGCTCCAACGCCGACGCCGATCTGCTCCGGCGGGCCATGGGGTCCAAGCGTGGAGTCGAGAAGATCGACGCGCTGCGCGACAAGCTCTATGCCGGCATGGCGGCCAACGGCATCGACCGCGAACTCGCCGACACCATCTACGCCAAGATCGAGGCATTCGCCAATTTTGGCTTCGCAGAGTCACATTCGCTGAGTTTTGCCGTGCTGGTCTATGCCAGCTCGTGGCTCAAATTGCATTATCCCGGCGCCTTCCTCGCTGCCCTGTTGCGAGCGCAACCCATGGGGTTCTATTCCCCGCAGACGCTCACCGGTGATGCGCGGCGGCACGGTGTGGTGATTCACCCACCCCACCTGGGCCGGTCGCAGGTGCACGCCACTCTCGAACCCCTTGACGATTCCCCCGCGGCCGCCCCCAGCACCGACCGCCGTTCCTGTCTGGTTGACCATGACGAGGCCACCATCGGCGAATTCGATTCCACCGCAACCGATGACAGCGCCCAGCACCGGCGGGATGCCACACATGCCGTACGCATGGGCCTGGCCGACATCACCTCCCTCGGCGAGAACACCGCAGAGCGCATCGTCGCCGAACGAGAATCTGGTGGTGAATACCGGAGCGTGAACGACCTCGGGCGGCGGGTCGACCTGACCACCGACCAAGTGGAAGCGCTGGCCACCTCCGGCGCGCTCGATGAGCTCACCGGATCCAGGCGCAGCGGCTTATGGGCATCCGTCAGCGTTGCTGACACCCACCAAGACCAGCTCGACGTCGAGGTGGCCTATCAGCCACCGCTGCTTCCACTCATGACTCCCCACGAACTCATGGTTCACGACCTGCAGTCCACGGGAGTGACACCGGATGACCATCCGATGCGGCACTACCGTGAAGCACTCGACGTCCGAGGGGTCTTGCGTGCCGCAGACCTACGCGAGGTCGAATCCGGGCGTCGGTTCGAGGTAGCCGGCATCGTCACCCATCGACAACGACCGGCGACGGCTGGCGGCACCACGTTCATCAATCTCGAGGACGAGTCCGGGTTGGTCAACGTCATCGTGAGCAAGGGCGCCTGGCATCGCTATCGGCGAGTGGCGCGGACGGCATCAGCACTGGTGATCCGCGGCATTGTCGAGCGTTCGCCGGAGGGCGTGGTCAACTTGTTGGCCGACCGGCTCGAGAACCTGCCCGTCGGCGCCCGCACCACCTCGCGCGACTTCCAATGAGGTGCGATGAGGCAGCTCAGTGGCCGAGCGCGGCGACCGCCGGCGGGTAGATCACCTCACCACGCCAGGTCGAATCGTTCTCGTCGTACGCCCCCAGTAGCGCCACCTGCGCTGCTTCAGGAGGCGCCCAGTCCGGGATCGGAATCGTGATGCCTGCAGCCGAAGCGGAGGTGAAGCCGCGCCGCCCATAAAAATCAGGAGAGCCTTCGAGAATGACTAAGGGCTCACCACGCTGCTCGGCGGTCTCCACGACGGCAGCCACAAGGGCCGTACCAACACCCGAGCGTTGCCGTCCCGGCGCCGTCGCGAGCGGGCTGAGCATCGCTACGGTCCGCTCACCGGCAGCATGGCGCAGGGTGGCGCCACTGACCATCACGTGACCGACCACCTGCCCATCACGCATCGCCGCCAGTTCCAACTCTGGCCAGTAGAACGAGGACTCGCGGATCGCCCGGACCATCCCCGCGATGTTCGGATCGTTGAAGGCGTCTGTGATGACCTGCTCGGCCGCGGAATACTCGCCCGACTGAACGGGACGGATCTGTGATGACATGACGACCATCCTCTAGGTAACAGTCATCCAACACAAAGGGATTGCGCGGCAGCACCCGGTCAGATCGCGACGGTGGCCTCCATGAGCTTCTGGTTGTTTGGCGCCATCTGAATGATCAACTCGTTAATCTGCGAGGGCTCGAGATGCGAGGCAGCCGCGATGACACAGCGCACTCCGACCTGGCCCGTCCAACTGCCGACCAGTTCGCGCTTGCCGTCGCTGCCCACGACCACCAGTTGATAGACGACCTGGTCGCCCTGCCACTTCGAGGTGCCCTCGTAGTCGGCGGTCAGCGCGATCGATGTACCCCAGTCCATGGTGGTGAGTTTGGCCTTGCCGAGCATGTTGTTGTCACCGACCCGCGCGAAATCGACCGACTGTGCCACCGTGGTCGGATGCGCGGGGTTTTGCGCTGGTTGGTCGATCGTCACCCAGATCGCTGTTGCTGCGGCCGCGCCGAGCACAGCAGAGACCGAGGCGATGCCCGCCTTGCGGATTCGGTCGCGTCGTCGGCGGGTGCCCTCCATCGATGCCACTTCGCCGATCACTGCCGCTGGAAGGGGCGGCCCAGAGTCCTCGATACCGACATTGCCCGGCAACTCCATCAGGTGGGTGGCCTCGTCTGCACTCAGTACCGCGAGTGCGGCACTGGTGGAGGTGAGCTCGGCAATGGAGTGCCGGCAGCGATCGCAGGTCGCCAGATGTTCCTCGAACTCTCGCCGCTCGGTTGCACTCAAAGCACCCAGGACGTACGCCGCATCAGCGTCACACTTTCGCTCAGAACTCATCGCGCACTCACTCCTCGCTCTTGTAACGCCACACGAAGCGCTTTCATCCCGTGGTGCATCCGGGACTTCACGGTGCCCGGCGCCAGGTCTAGTTCTTCGGCGATCTGAGCCACCGACCAGTCCTGGTAGTACGCCCGCACGATGACCTGCCGGTGCGCCTGACTCAGGGAGCGCAACGCATCGGCGACCAACCAACGGTCTAACACCGCTACGTCATGGCTGCGCACCGCGGTGGAGACTTCGTGCGCCTCGTCCGCCGGCCTATCGGTGACCTGTTCCCGCCGATAGACCGCACTACGCGCTCGGTCGGTGACCAGATTGCGTGCCACCACCATCATCCAGGCTCGTTGATGCTCGTGCTCACGAGTTGCCGATCTTGGGTCGCGCACCGCCCGCGCCATCGTCTCTTGAAGCAGGTCCTCGGCCACGTGCGGATCACCGACCTGTCGCACCAAGAAGCGCCACACGGGTGTCGCATGCTCTTCGAACAAACCTGCCAGGTCCGCCTCCTGACGCCGGTGAGCGCGCAGCCAGTTCATGACTATCGATCTGTGAACTGCGCGGGCCGCTTGGCTAGGAACGCCTTAGTGCCTTCACGCATGTCGGCGGTATCGAACATGTCGCCAAACCCTGTTCGCTCCTGAGCAAGGCCCGCGTGTTGTCCGCGCTCATGACCGGCGCGGATGGCCTGGCGGGCCGCCGCGACGGCCCCTGGGGCTTGCGCCCCGAGTTCACCTATCGTGCGTATTGCACCGGCCAACAGTGCCTCCCGATCGGGAAACACTTCGTTCACCAGACCCCAGCCCGCTGCCTGCTCGGCACTGAACTTCCTTCCGGTGGCGATGAGTTCACGCGCACGGCCCACGCCCACCCGCTGGGGCAAGCGCGTGCATCCGCCAAAGCACGGGATCAGACCGAGACTGACCTCTGGCTGCCCGAAGATCGCGTTCTCGGTCGCATAGATGAAGTCACACCCCATCGCCATCTCGCATCCGCCGCCCAGGGCATATCCGTTGACGGCGGCGATGCTGGGCCGGTCAAGTTCTTCCAGCAGGTCTGGGACGCGCTGACCGCGAGCGGCGAACTCAACGGCCTCTCTGCTTGTCAGGTGGGCCATCTGGGCTATATCGGCGCCAGCAATGAAAGCCCGATCTCCGCTTCCGATCAGAACGAGGCCGGCGATGACCGAGCGCGGTGTCTGCGCGACCACCTCGATCACGCGAGCAAGTTCGTCCAGCACATCGCCATTGAGTGCGTTGAGCTTGTCGGGTCGGTCGATGGTCACGATGAGCGCGCGTTCCTGCACCACCACGTGCAGAGTCACGGGTGCCGGATCGAGGTCCAGGATGCGTACGGCGTCACGGTTCATTTCGGCCTTTCTCAGCTTAGAGACACTCATCAGGAGTCCCAAATGGCGCCGTAGGCGGGAATGCCACGCTCTTCGAAGGCTTCCACGACCGACCACGTCGTGGGCTTGTTGGAGATGCAAATTACGGCCTCGGCCTGAATCTGCTCCTGGACCGCAAACGCCAGCTTCACCAGGTCGGGCTTGCCGTGCGCCGTGGTGTCCCAGATCGTGGCCTCAGGTTGGACGTCGAGGATTTCCTGTACGAGGCCGCCGCCGTAGGTCGCCAGCGGGTCGCGCGTCGACCACACCAGACCGGCAGGGGTGTCTCCAGAGAGCAGGTGCGGCAGACAGGGGCCGATACCTGAGCCGGTCGCGACCCATAGCACCTTGCTAAACAAGGCGTCGATGTTCCCGACGCCCGCAGTCGGAATCCCCTTGACCCACAACCGTTCTGGAAGGTCATCAATGAGTGAACCAGTCCAATCCCCGGCCCGCGAGATCGTCAGTCGGAAACCGTCCTGTCCAGCCGTGTGGACGTTGGCGAAGTGGTGCCATTCCCGCAACGGGTCTCGGCTCAGCGCGGTCGATGACCCCGCGAAAGTGGTGCGATGCGCGAATCGCGCGATAACGACGTGATTGCTGGGCTTCTCATAGGTCACCGGCACCAGACGTAGGTCCCACCACGTTGAAGAAACTGAGCACAGTACGAGCAGGAACACCCACACCGCGGGCGAAGTGAAGAACGTGCGTGCCAATGAGTCTCCGGAGCCCTGCTGCTGGGACACCGCGACGACCACACTGTGCATGCCGAACAGGCCGAGTGCCGTCCAGCCGGCAAACCGATGGATCATCTCGAACTTGTCGTGAAAGCGCGCCCGAAAGCGTGGGATCGCGGTGGCGACCATACCCAGCAAAAGGGTCAGGATCAGGAGAGACAGACCGCGCGCAACCTGACCCCACCTGCCCTGAGTGGGCTCAAGAAACACCATCGCGGTCAGGATGAAAAACCAGGCACTCGTCGCGATCGCACCGCCTACGTGCAGACCGCCGAAGTGATACACCTTGCCCAGCGACCAGCGCACCCGAAGTGGCCAGGTCACTGGAGCCGCTGTCGCTACGCGGAAGAACAAGTTGACCACGCGCTGCTGGCGTACGAGCGCGGTGAGCGCGAAGTTGACCAACACGGCGTAGGTCGCACCCTCCACGGACGCATCGCCCAACGCCCATGCGATCGCGTACATCGCATTGGCCACCAGTACGAGAGCGACCAGTCGGTTGTGGTGCATGAATCGTCGCTGCTTGAACAACCGTCGCCAGGGCTCGGTCCGCGCGGGCAGTTGCCGCTCTCGGTGGTCTAAGGCTGCGCCAGTCAGCGGTGGCAACTCAATCGCTCGTGACACGCCGTCCGTCAGGTCGCGCTGCGGAACTGTCGCCGTCATGCCGCCACCGTCCTCGTGAGGTCGCCGAGAAGCTCAGTGAGCGCACGCGCATCGACCTTGCCGCGTGGGGTGAGTGGGAGATCGCGGACCACCGCGAAGACATCGGGCCGGTAGAAGTACGGCAACGAGTCAGCTAGTGCGCCGAGTACCGCTGTCAGCCAAGGGTTTTCGAGAGGAAGAAGCCGGGGTGTGCGTACCCTTTCGGCGGCCGAGTGCGGGACCAGAACGCCCACCAAACGGCCATCGATGAGGAGAGTCGTAGCCGCCATGACATCGGCGGCACGCTCCATCGCGTTGGTGACCGCGTCGAGTTCGACGCGGAATCCGCGCACCTTGACCTGGTCATCGGTGCGACCGTGATGCAGCAGTCGCCCATCGGGCGTCCAACTCACCAGGTCTCGACAGCGGAACATCCATCCTCCGATAAACGGGTCTGGACGATAGCGCTGCGCCGTGAGGTCCTCGTTGCCCAGATATCCCCGCGTGACACACGCTCCCCCAGCCCACATCTCGCCGACCTTGCCGGTTTCGACTGGCCGCAAGTCCTCGTCCAAGACATAGACACTCGTGTTGGGCAGCGGCGTGCCAATGGTGAGCGGATCGCCAACGGCGAGCTCATGCAGTGTGTTGACGATTGTGACTTCGGTTGGGCCGCAGCTGTTGTGGAAACGCGTCCGCTGACGCCACCGCTGCGCCAGCGCCTCTGGGCACCGTTCACCCGCGACGGCAACAATGCGAACGCGCCGACACCGTGCCGGGTTCAGCCTGCCCAGAACCGACGGCGTGGCGATGATGACTTCAACCTGCTCAGCCGTCTCCTGAAGATCGGCGCCTCGGATGACCAGCGTCGCGCCATGGAGGAGCGCGCCAAAGATCTCCCACACCGACATATCGAACGCAATGTTGAGCAGTTGCGCGACCCGCATGCCTGGCTTGATCCCGAGCCCGGCCGGTCCAGCTGTCACAGTGTTCAGCAGGTTGGCATGACTGACCTGGACGCCGTTGGGCGTGCCGGTCGTGCCCGAGGTGAAGATCACGACCGCGATGTCATCCCCACCGGTCGAACAGTGCGGCGAAAACCCTTGGTACGTCGCACATTCCAGTGCATCGATGACCACCTGACGCACGCCAAGGTCGGGCAGAAGATCAGCGCCGGTCCGGTGCGTGAGGACAAGGTCGATTTTCGCGATCCGCACCACGTCGGCCAGCGTCGACTCCGGCGCAATCCGCACGTCCTGCGGCACCCACGACGCGCCAGCCTTGAGCGTGCCCAGAATCGACACGACCAACTCCAGACTTCGGGTGAGGAAGACCCCGACGCGATCACCGGTGCGTACGCCCTGCGACACCAACGCGGCAGCGACTGCATCGCTCGCCGCGTCCAGTTCGGCGTAGGTCAGTGAACGGCCCTCTGCGTCCACTACTGCTGGCGCTCCACCGCGGGAGCGGACCTGACGGGCGAAGGCGCCGGCGATCGAGGTGTCCAGCACTAGCGCGGGCGGGCCGAAGCCAAATCGAACGAAGTCTTCTTGCGCTCTGGGCGAGAGATGTGAAAGCAGTGCGGGCGGAACACCGGCCGCCAGATCAGCGGCCTCCGGGACGAGCGTGCTCATGGTGCGCTCCTGTTCGTGGGGGTGTCGTACCTTCCTCCACGACATAGGGCGCCGGTCGGTTCATTTTTCGCCAAAATACGTCCGGCGAACCCGGCATCCCGCCGATATTCGATGTATCTGCCCGATATCGGGCAAATTCTTGGGCTTGCGCGACTTCTGGGTCACACTCACCTCATGCCGGATGAGGAACTCGTACACCGCGTGGCGTTGACCACCGGCCTCCCATCCAGCGAGGCGATCCGGGTCATTGAGGACGTGATCGCGTGGCATTCGGAGTCGGTCGAGGAGTTCGTTCGGCGCCGGCATACCGAGCTGCAACTCCGCGGCACCCGCAATGAGCAAGCCTTCGGCGTCATCGCAGCCGAACTGCGAAACCGCCCGGTTCGGGCGCCAGAACTCAGCGAGCGCCAACTCCGCCGAATCATCTACAGCTAGCGCAGAAGGACCCAACCATGTGTGGAATTGTCGGATACATCGGGCGAGAGCCTGCCGCGCCCTATCTCATCGAAGGATTGACCCGCCTGGAGTACCGCGGCTACGACTCGGCTGGCGTCGCCGTGCTGAACTCGAAGGGAAAGACCACTCGAGTTCGCACAGCGGGCCGGGTCCGGGCGCTGGAGTCGGCACTCCCGGCTCGACTGAGCGGCACGGTCGGCATCGGGCATACCCGCTGGGCAACGCACGGCCCCGCCGAGGAGCGCAATGCCCACCCGCACGCCAGTGTGAGTGGGCGAATCAACGTGGTGCACAACGGAATCATCGACAACGCGGCGAACCTGCGTAGCGCCCTTTCCGATGCGGGTGTCGAACTCAGCAGCGACACCGACACCGAGGCGGTCGCACACCTGATCGCCCAGTCGACCGCAGACTCCTTGGAGGAAGCCGTCCTGGACACCTTGGCCAAGGTGAGCGGGACGTACGCGCTGGCGGTCACCGATGAAGCGCACCCAGACCGGATCGTCGTCGCGCGCAGCGGCTCCCCCCTCATCATCGGGGTCGGCGATGAGGAAATGTTCCTCGCGAGTGACGTGGCCGCGCTCGTACGGCACACCAACCGCGTGGTCCACCTTGAAGACGGTGAACTCGCGACGATCACCTCGTCCGGGTTCCGCACCTTTGACCGCTCGCGCAATGACACCGACCGCTCCCCCATCGAGATCTCCGTTGCCGCTGAGGATCTCGAACTGTCGGGCTACGAGCACTACATGCTGAAAGAGATGCGCGAGCAACCTGCCGCCGCGCAGGACTGCATGCGCGGACGCCTCGACGAACGCTTCGCGACCGCCCGACTGGATGGCCTGGAGTTGGACGCGCGTGAGCTGCGCGGGTTTGACCGAGTCAAGATCCTCGGATGCGGCTCGGCCTACTACGTGGGCCAGATCGGCGCCCAAATGATTGAGGATCTCGCCCGCATTCCCGCGGATGCGGAGGCGGCCTCCGAGTTCCGCTACCGCCGACCGATCATCGAGCCTCGCACGCTGTACGTCGCAGTGAGCCAAAGTGGTGAAACAGCCGATACCGCGTTTGCTGTCAACGAGATTCGCCGTAAGGGCGGTCGAGTCATCGGCCTGGTTAACGCGGTGGGGTCGACGATCGCACGCGAGGTCGATGGCGGGATCTACCTGCATGCTGGCCCGGAGATTGCTGTGGCGTCGACGAAGGCCCTGACCAACATGGGAATCTCCTTCGCCCTGTTGGCCCTTCACCTGGGACGGCTGCATGATCTGTCCTTCGCTGACGGCCAGCGGATCATTCGCGGTCTGCAGCGCGTACCAGAGCAGATCCAAGAGATTCTGGACCAAGAAAGTGAGTTCGAGCAGATCGTCACCGACCTGGCAAAGGCGCGAAGTGCGTTCTATATCGGGCGAGTTCGAGGTTTCCCGGTCGCTCGCGAGGGTGCTCAAAAACTCAAGGAGATCAGTTACATCCACGCGGAGGCTTATCAGACCAGTGAGCTCAAGCACGGTCCGCTGGCGCTGATCGAACCATCGATGCCCACCGTGGCAATCATTCCGCAGGATGATCTGACCGATCGGAACGTGGCGGCCGCGGAGCAGGTCCTGGCCCGTCGAGGACCTCTGGTGGCGATCACTCACGCGTCGGTCGATCTCGGCAACCTGCCGGTCTCGACGATCGTGGTACCCCAGAACGAGCCGGAGTTAGACCCGATTCTGCTGACGATCCCCACTCAGATCCTGGCGTATCGCACGGCGATTGCTCTCGGGCACGATGTCGACAAGCCGCGCAACCTGGCCAAGTCGGTCACCGTCGAGTAAGGCATGTGTGGGAACGGCCCTAGCCGAAGACTCCTGCACCCTCGAGGATCATCACGATTCCGAACAGCGCGAACAACGTGGCGGCGCCGTACTTAATGAACTTCTCCGGCAGTTTTCGGCCGAGTACGGCGCCCACGCCGATGGCAAGCGCATCCGCGACCACCATCCCAAGGGTGCTCCCGATCCAGGTTCCGAGCCAACCCTCCTGGGTGGCCAAGGTGATGGTGGCCAGCATGGTCTTGTCGCCCAGCTCGGCCAGGAAGAACGCCACACCCACCGCGAGGATCGCCGCTCCGGTGGCATGGCGGACCTTGTTGGCTTCCTCGTCACTCAGTTCATCGCCACGCAACGTCCACGCGGCGAACCCGATAAAGGCGACGCCAGCCACGATGGCGATGATCCCCTGGTACTCCGCGAAGGCATCGCCGATGAAGTAGCCGATCCCGACCGAGGCCAGGTGAACGATTGCCGTCGCGATGGTGATGCCGATCAGCACATCGCGGGCTCGGTAGCGAGCCGCGAACGTCATCGCCATGAGTTGCGACTTATCACCGAGCTCGGCCACGAAGATCACCGCGGTGCTGAGCAAAAAGGCGTACAAAGAAAATCCTCTCCAGCCACAGCCGGAGAGGATCGCTTCTCAAGGAGACGAGCCATCGACCATGGCACGTCCACTGGGGTCGCGCATTCGGTCGAAAGTCTCGTCCGCCGAAAACATCGGCCCGCTGCGCCGGCCCCGGGGGGCAGTATGTCGACGCAACTGTTGGGGACTACTCCCTTTCAGGATCCTTACCCTACGTGGTCGAGCGAAGTCGGCTCAACCTGCGGCGGTTGAGTCTTCGGTCACACCGCGCGCCTCAGCGCCCGATGTAGTTGGGCGCCTCGACCATTCCTTGTACGTCGTGTGGGTGCGATTCCTTCAATCCCGCGGGAGTGATGCGCACGAACTGGCCGCGCTCTTTGAGCTCGGGAATGGTCCTGGCCCCGACGTAGAACATCGACTGGGACAGTCCGCCAGCCAACTGACGGAGCACGGCAGACAGCCCGCCGCGATAGGCGACTCGTCCCTCGATGCCTTCAGGAACCAGTTCGTCGTCGCTGGCGACATCGGCCTGGAAGTAGCGGTCCTTGGAGAAGGACTTCTTTCCACGGGAGGCCATTGCGCCCATCGAGCCCATGCCGCGATAGGTCTTGAACTGTTTGCCGTTGACCAACACCAGGTCGCCGGGTGACTCCTCGCAACCGGCAAGCAGCGAGCCCAACATTACGGTGTCGGCGCCGGCCACCAGAGCCTTGGCGATATCGCCGGAATACTGGAGGCCGCCATCACCAATGACCGGCACGCCAGCTGGCTTGCACGCCTGTGCTGCGCCATAGATCGCCGTTACCTGAGGCACACCCACACCGGCGACCACGCGGGTCGTGCAAATCGATCCCGGCCCAACGCCCACCTTCACGGCGTCCACACCCGCATCGACCAGTGCCTGGGCACCAGCCTGAGTCGCGACATTTCCGCCGATGATCTGGACATGCCGAGTGGCCGGATCGGACTTGAGTTGCTTGATCATCTCCAGCATCAGGCGCGCGTGACCGTTCGCGACATCCGGAACCAAGATGTCGACACCAGCCTCGACCAGCGTCGTCGCGCGCTCCCACGCGTCCCCGAAATAGCCGACTGCGGCCGCCACGAGAAGTCGACCATCGTTGTCCTTGGACGCGTACGGGAACTGCTCAGACTTCACGAAGTCCTTGACGGTGATGAGACCCTGAAGCCGGCCAGCCTCATCCACCAGAGGCAGGCGCTCACGCTTGTGCTTGCGCAGAATGGCGGTGGCGTCGTCGCGCTCGATATCGACCGGTGCAGTCACCAACGGCACCGGGGTCATCACGTCGCGTACGCGCAAGGTGGTCCACTCTTGGACCGGCGTGAAGCGCAGATCGCGGTTGGTGATCATCCCGATGAGGGTGTTGTCCTCGTGGACGACCGGTAGTCCACTCACGCGGTATTCACCGCAGCGACGGTCCAATTCTTCCAGCGTGGCATCGGGCCCGATGGTGATCGGATTGGTGATGCGCCCAGTCTGCGTTCGCTTCACCAGGTCGACCTGATAGGCCTGATCCTCGATCGACAGGTTGCGGTGCAACACCCCAAGACCACCCTGGCGAGCCATCGCGATGGCCATCCGCGCCTCGGTCACAGTGTCCATGGCTGCGGACACCAGCGGCACCCGCAGTGAGATCTCTCGGGTCAGTCGCGATGTGGTGTCGACCTCGCTCGGCACCACATCGGTCTCGCCCGGAAGGAGTAAGACGTCGTCATAGGTCAGGCCTAGTTCACCGAAGTGGGAAGGAACCGCAGCGGAGGGGGCCGAGTCAGGTGCCATGTATCAAGGGTAGGCCGTGCAGCGACCTGCTCTGCACGCGCCCGCCTCAGGGTGCCGGTGTCGACTCGGCCGTGGGCAGCGGCAGGTTGTCGAGCGTCTCTTCCAACGTTTCGCCGAGACCGGAACGGCTCGGAACTGGCGACTCAGACGGCTTACTTGACGGGGTGCGCGACGGGTCGCGGTCCCGCGGCGGACGAGGTGTCTTGGTCGGGCTCGCCTCCGTTGACGGGCGCGACGTCTCCGGATCGGTCGGCGGGGTGTCAGAACTCGGCGACGAACTGCTGGACGTCGGACCCGTCGGCGAACTTGGCGTTGGGTTCGGCGACGAACTCGGGCTCGGGGTACTCGAACCCGACGAACTCGGACTCGACGAACTCGAGGGCGAACTACTCTCCGGCTTCGACGAGGTCGGACGTGGCCGCTCCGAGTGTGGGCGGCCGGAACTCGGCCGGTCCGAGGAGGGCCGCTGCGGTGTCGCCGACGGCGCGGGTCGGGGTGCCGGCGGCCCCTGCTTCGTCGCCGTTTCCCCGGACCGCTGCGCCGAACTGGGTGACGCTGAGGTCGTGGGCAGGTCGGTCGGGCTCGTTCCCGGCGAGGTGCGGGCCGTCTTGACCCGCGTCGAAGACGTCGACGCGGGAGCCGGGGCATCTTTTCCGCCGGCTGCCTGCAACGGGCTGCCGAGCATGCTGCCCGCGACTGCGCCCAGTTGATAAAGCACCGGCACTCGGGAGTCGGTCACTGCGGCGGCCATCGAACTCGCGCACAACGCGGTCACCGCTAGGCCGGCGGCTGCCGCGACATGGCCGATCCGAGGTCGACGCGCCTTGGGCGCTTCTCCCACGCTTGAGTCGATTTCACTCACCCAGGCCTGGAGCAGGTCGGTGACGTGGTCCGAACTGGACGGCGTCTTGCGTTGGCCCAGCGCGTCGAGGGTCTCGTCATCGCCGCGGATGTTTCCCAACGAGGGAGGAGGCGTCATCGTGGCCCCTCCGACTCGGCAAGTTTGCGCAGGCGCGCGAGCGCGCGGTGCTGGGCGACGCGTACGGCACCGGCCGACATCCCCAATGCTTCGCCCGTCTCCTCGGCGCTGAGCCCGACGGCGACACGCAGGGTCACGATCTCGCGATGTTGCGGCGAGAGTCGCTCCATAAGTGACCACACCTCGGCGGCCTGATCATCGAGCACCGCCCGCTCTTCGGGGCCAGCGGCAGGATCAACCTGATCGGGCACGTCATCAGTCGGGACGGCAGAGCGCAGCGTCCCCCGCTGCACATCGGCGACTTTGTGGGAGGCAATGCGATAGACGAACGCCTCAAACGGCAGACCACGGTCGGTGTACCGCGACAACGACGTCAGCACAGCCACGCACACCTCCTGCGCCGCGTCCTGCGCGGCATCCCTGGCTCCGGGGAAGGCTCCCAACCGAGCTCGCGCGTAGCGAACTGCGAGTCGGTAGACCGCCCCCATGAGTTCATCAACAGCAGCCTGATCGCCCTGGATGGCAGAGGCTGCTAGATCACGCAAAGGAACCTGCGTGCTCGCTGGATCTATCGTGGCAGGGGGCGTGAACGTTACGTCGTCGCCTGCATCTGTGTCGCGTGATGAGACAGGCTCCACTGCGTCGCGTCCGAAGCGCACTGGTACTCCTATCCCGAGGCACGAAATGTTCTCCGTGCGGCCAACATGACATCGACTCTCCGTCCAGACTGACCTACCGCTGGAGAGGGATCAAGCCAGGGTCGGTTCCTGCCGGTCTGGCGAACCCATTTGCCGATGTCCTGGTTGGGTCATTCCGCGACCACGACAAAGGACGCCCCGGCCAGCTCTACAACGCTCCCGACGGCTACCTGCCGGCCCCGCCGCGTCTCGATCTCGCCGTCGACCTTCACCTCGCCGCCTTGGATGACAGCTCGAGCATGCGCGCCGTCCTCAACGATGTTGGCCAGCTTCAGTAGTTGGCCGAGGCGAATGGCCTCGTCACGGATAGGGACGTCGGTCGGGGATTCCTGCATACCGCCATGGTCCCAGGCGCGCCGCGCCGCACCCACGTCGGCGCCCTCGGAGGCTCTTGCATCTCCTTCGCCGCTAATTCGTTCGCTCGGTGACAGTGGCTCCACATAGCGTGTCCCTCGCTATGCGCGACTTTCCCCCACAGATTGACTCCTACCTCACTCCCGGCGCCACGGAGCCAGATACGCGCACCCCCGGCACAATGCTGCGCTCGCTTTTCCGGGACCAGGGCGAGCTCGTACCGGTTTCGGCGCTCTTGGCCGTGTTGTGGATGGTGCCGCAAGTCGCTGGCCCCTGGCTGATCGGGTGGACGGTCGACAACGGTCTGGTAGCCCAGGACGCTTCGGCCGCTTTCAAGGGCGTCCTCCTGCTCGGCGTTATCACCGTGTTCGGCGCCTCGATGGGCGTCCTCATGCATACCGTCATCGTGCGCCAGTGGCTCGTCGCGCTGTACGGCACGACCGGACGCATCACACGCAAGTCGCTGAGTCTTGGCCATGTCCTCCCACGCCGCACGCCCACTGGCGAGGTCCTCGCGATTTCCGGAAGTGACGGCGATCAGTTCGGGTCGCTGATGGAAATCACGTCGCGGATGATCGCGCAGGTTCTGACCTTCATCGTGGTCTCGATCATCGTCCTGCTCACGTCGGTCAAACTGGGCTTGCTGGTGTTGGCGAGCGCCCCACTGTTGGCGATATTGAGCGGCCCCTTACTGCGTCCGCTGCAGCATTGGCGTGGCATCGAGCGGTCCCGGACGTCTGACCTGACATCCCTGTCGACAGACATCGTGGCCGGATTGCGCATCCTTCGTGGCATCGGTGGTGAGAACACCTTCGGCGGGAACTTCGAGCGCCAGTCGCAAGGGGTCAAAAACTCCGGTACCCGCGCCGGCATTTGGCAGGCGGGCATCGACGCGCTCGGCGTGCTCCTCTCCGGCATCACTGTCGTCCTCGTGATGTGGCTCGGCGTGCGCGAGGTCGCCGAGGGCGCCCTGAGTGTGGGCGACCTGATCGCACTCCTGAGTTATGCGCTCCTGCTGTTGGAGCCGATGCAGACCTTTGTGGAGTTTGCGCAGAAAGTCACCCGCGCCAAGGTCTCCGCGATCAAGGCACGCGCCGTTCTCGCGTTGCGCGTTCCCTGGCATGACGTGACGACCAGCGCCCCCGACCTTCCACACCACGCGGTCATCGAGGATCACGCCTCCGGCGCGCAGTTCCTACCTGGCCGACTCACCATGATCGTGTCGGCCACCCCGGACGACTCGGCCGCGCTGGCCGACCGACTCGGCCGTTATCTCCCCAAGAGTGCCGAGGCGCCTGTCAGCGAAGAACTTCCCGAAGAACTCCGTGGCAAGGCTGCCCGCCGCGAGCGCGCCGAGCGCGCCCGATTACGCCGAGAACAAGATCAGCGGGATGCCGAGCGCGCGGCGCAGCAGTGGGGAGTGTCGGTCGGCGATGTTGACCTGTCGCGGGTGCCGCTGGATGTCGTACGCCGCACCATCGTGGTGAGCGACGCCACCCCTCAGGTCTTCGCTGGATCGCTCCAATCGGCCCTGGACCCATGGGGGCACGCTACGCGCGAGAGCGCCGAGCGGGCCCTGTATACCGCCTCCGCAGACGATGTTTTCGAGGCCGTGCCTGGCGGCTGGGCGGGGCGCATCGATGAGGGCGGGCGCGGGCTGTCCGGTGGCCAGCGCCAGCGTCTTGTCCTCGCCCGCGCCTTGACTGCCGAAGCTGAGGTGCTGGTCTTGGTCGAGCCCACCTCGGCCGTCGACGCCCATACCGAAGCACGCATCGCTGAACGACTCGCAAGCCACCGGGCGGGGCGTACGACCATCGTGGTCACCGCGTCACCGCTCATGCTCCATCACGCCGACGACGTCGTGTTGCTCGCGGAAGGGCAGGCCGTGGCCCATGGCTCCCACCGCGACCTGCTCGAGCACAACCCGGACTACCGGGCCTGCGTCATTCGTGACGACAGCCCCACGCCCGAAGAGGAGGTGAGCACCCCGTGACCAGCACCACCGAACACCGTGACGATCGCCTGAGTGACGTGCTGCCAGCTCACCTTGCCGCCGAGTCGGCGCGCACGTGGAAGCCGAACGCTGATGGCTCCGATATCGACTCCCTACCGACCACCCTGACCGAGGTCGGTCACGGCACGTGGCGGGAACGGGTAGGCGCTCTCCGTCGCCGCCATCACCTGCGCGAGTCCCGGGCGCAGGAATTCCATGAGTCGATGCGCACCAGCACGAGCGGGCTTCCGGTGGCTACGCCCCGCGCCGTCACGCGCTTCGTGTGGAACCTGCTGGGCGAACGCCGCGGCATGGGTTCCATCCTGGTCATCGCCAACCTCCTCGCCGCGACAGCTGGCCTGCTGGTGCCCTTCCTGCTGGGTCGGCTGGTCGATGATGCAGTCGCCGAGGTTGATCGCGGTACGCCCGCGGCAGCCATCGCCGCCGCCGATGAGATGGCGCTGGTCGTCCTCGGTGTCGCGGTGACTCAAGCGGCGTTCACGTTCCTCGCCAAGTCAGCCGCGGCCGCCCTGGGACAGGGCGTGCTCGCGGGCGCTCGCGAGCGCATCATGCGCGACATCCTTCACCTGCCGCTGTCGCGGGTTGAGACTGCGACGTCCGGCGACCTGGTCACGCGCGTCACGCGAGACGCAGGCACGATGAGCGAGTCGGTGACCTGGGCGCTACCGGAGTCGGTCTACGCCACGGTCACCGTCGTCCTAACCCTGATCGCAATGCTGCTCAACTCCTGGGTGCTGGCGCTCGCATCGCTCATCCCGATGGCCCTGTCGCTGTTCCAGATTCGGCGCTACCTCGAGCGCGCCCCGGCTGGTTATCTCACCGAGGCGGGCACGTATGCGCAGATCAACACCACGCTGACCGAAACCGTGTCCGGCGCCCGGACCGTCGAAGCCCTCAACCTGACCGACCGCCGGCTCACCCAGGCCGACGCCGACATCGCGGTGTCGAGCCAGGCTGAGCGCTACACCTTGACCCTGCGCAATCTGTTGTTCGGCGTGATGGATCTCGCCTTCAGCATCCCGCGCGTACTGGTCCTGGCCTTTGGCGCGTTCGCCTATGCCCAGGAATGGGTCTCGATCGGCCAGATCACCACCGCCCTTTTGTATGCGGGAGCGATCTGGGGGCCATTCGAGACGCTGGTCCACACGGTCGACCGAGTCCAGACCGGACTCGCCTCAACCGCTCGCCTGTTGGGCATCTCGACGGTGCCGCCCGACCGTGAGGTCGGGCCGGAGCGCCCGACCGACACCCGGCTCACCGGCCGCTCGCTGCGCTATGCGTACCGCGAAAACCACGATGTGCTCCACGATGTTGACCTCGACCTACGTGTCGGCGAAAGGCTCGCCATCGTCGGTCCCAGCGGGTCCGGCAAGTCGACCCTCGGCCGGCTCCTTGCGGGAATCCACGGCCCGCGCACGGGGCACGTCCAGGTCGGCGGGGTCGAACTGACCCGACTTCCCTTGGACCAGCTGCGGCGCGAGGTGGCCCTGGTGACTCAGGAACACCACATTTTCATTGGCACGATCCGAGACAACCTGCTCCTCGGTCGGGAGAGCGCCAGCGACGCTGAACTTCGAGACGCGCTCGCGGCGGTCGGTGCCCGCACGTGGGTCGAGCAACTCACCGGACAGCTTGATACCACCGTCGGGTCGGGTCACCTCGCCCTCACCCCCGGCCAAGCGCAACAGGTCGCGCTCGCCCGACTGGTGTTGGCCGACCCGCACACCATCGTCCTTGACGAGGCAACATCGCTCATTGATCCGCGGACCGCACGCCACCTGGAAGGCTCGATGAATGCGTTGCTGACTGGACGCACTGTCGTCGCGATCGCCCACCGGCTGCATACGGCTCACGACGCCGACCGGATCGCCGTCATGATCGATGGGCACATCGCCGAACTCGGGTCGCACGATGAGTTGATGGCCAACGACGGCGAGTACGCCGCACTCTGGCGCGCCTGGACCTCCTAACCAACGCCGGTCGAGCAGGCGAGCCCCCTCCAACGCCGGTCGAGCAGGCGAGCCCCCAGGGGCGAGCCGTGTCGAGACCCGAGGCAGCCCCCTCCAACGCCGGTCGAGCAGGCGAGCCCCCAGGGCGAGCCGTGTCGAGACCCCCAAAGATCGAATCTGGAGAATTCTGGCACTCGAGTTGACCGAGTGCTAACACACGCATAGATTCAGTTCTGGCACTCGGGAGTGGCAAGTGCCAGCACGGTCGGTCTCGACCCCCGCGACGGCGAGACCTGTTGAGTTGGCTCATTGCCCTCGTCGAGTAAGACGTATCCGTATCGACCCCAGCGGGGTCGGACACTCACAAGGAAGGTCACACCGTGTCGGTGAACATCAAGCCGCTCGAGGACCGCATCGTCGTGAAGTCGGTCGAGGCCGAGCAGACGACCGCGTCCGGTCTGGTCATTCCGGACACCGCCAAGGAGAAGCCCCAGGAGGGCGAAGTTCTGGCAGTCGGTCCGGGCCGTATCGACGACAACGGCCAGCGCGTGCCGGTCGACGTCCAGGTTGGCGACCGGGTTATCTACAGCAAGTACGGCGGCACCGAGGTCAAGTACAGCGGCGAAGAGCTGCTGATCCTCTCGGCTCGCGACGTGCTCGCTGTGGTGAGCTGACAACACAGCTGAGACGTTTTTCTCATGACGCGCCCTGGGCGCCCGTGCCCTGATCTGATCACGGCACCCGGGTGTCCGGGGCGTTGTCTTTTTGCCGCGCTGGCGTTGCCAGCGCCCCCAACATGGAGTGAAAGGTAAGTGCATGGCTAAGGAGCTGGAGTTCAACGACTCCGCACGTAAGTCCCTTGAGCGAGGCGTTGACGCCCTCGCCAACACGGTCAAGGTCACACTCGGCCCCAAGGGTCGCAATGTCGTGATCGACAAGAAGTGGGGCGCCCCCACGATCACCAACGACGGTGTCACCATCGCTCGCGAGGTCGAGCTGGATGACCCCTACGAGAACCTCGGCGCTCAGCTCGCCAAGGAGGTCGCGACCAAGACCAACGACGTCGCCGGTGACGGTACGACCACCGCGACCGTTCTGGCCCAGGCCCTGGTCAAGGAAGGCCTGCGCAATGTTGCGGCAGGCGCCGGACCCGCGGCCCTCAAGCGCGGCATCGACAAGGCCGTCGAAGCAGTCAACGACCGACTGCTGGAAAACGCCCGCGAGGTTGAGGGCAAGGACGAGATCGCGCAGGTCGCGACCCTCTCCGCGCAGGACTCCACCGTCGGCGACACCATCGCCGAGGCCTTCGACAAGGTCGGCAAAGACGGCGTGATTACCGTCGAGGAGTCCTCGACGACCGCGACCGAGCTCGACTTCACCGAAGGCATGCAGTTCGACAAGGGCTACCTGTCGCAGTACTTCGTGACCGACACCGAGCGCATGGAGACCGTCCTTGAGGACGCCTACATCCTCATCAACCAGGGCAAGATCTCGGCCATCGCCGACCTGCTCCCGGTGTTGGAGAAGGTCGTACAGACCGGCAAGCCGCTGGTCATCATCGCCGAGGACGTCGAGGGCGAGGCGCTCTCCACGCTGGTCGTCAACAAGATCCGCGGCACGTTCAACGTGTGCGCCGTCAAGGCTCCCGGGTTCGGCGACCGCCGCAAGGCCATGCTCGCTGACATCGCGATCCTGACCGGTGGCCAGGTCATCTCCGAGGAGATCGGTCTCAAGCTTGACCAGGTCGAGCTGGACCAGCTCGGTCAGGCCCGGCGTGTGGTCTCCACCAAGGACGACACCACGATCATTGACGGTGCTGGCGACAGCTCGGCCGTCGACGGTCGAGTCAACGAGCTCAAGGCCGAGATCGAGCGGACCGACTCCGACTGGGACCGCGAGAAGCTGCAGGAGCGCCTGGCCAAGCTGGCTGGCGGTGTCTGCGTGATCAAGGTCGGCGCGCACACCGAGGTCGAGCTCAAGGAAAAGAAGCACCGCATCGAGGACGCCATCTCGGCAACCCGCGCGGCCATCGAAGAGGGCATCGTCCCCGGCGGTGGCTCGGCGCTGGTGCATGCCGGTGCCGCACTCGATGACCTTGCCCTTGAGGGCGACGAGGCGACCGCGGTCACCTTGGTCTCCAAGGCGATTGTCGAGCCGCTGCGCTGGATCGCCGAAAACGCTGGCCTGCAGGGCTACGTCGCCGTTTCCAAGGTGCGCGAACTGCCGGTGGGCCAGGGCCTCAACGCCGCCACCGGTGAGTACGTCGACCTGGTCAGCGCCGGCATCATCGACCCGGTCAAGGTGACCCGCTCCGCGTTGCGCAATGCGGCGTCGATCGCCGCGATGGTCCTGACCACCGACGCACTCGTCGTGGACCGGCCCGAGGAAGAACCTGACGCAGCAGGTCACGGCCACGGCCACTGACCCACGCGTACAGCACCACCGGCGCCCCGAGCGGAAACCTCCGCTCGGGGCGCCGGTGTTTTCGTAGGCTCTGGCCAGACCCGGGTGCGCGGTGTGTACTGGACACATGACCAACGACCAGGGAGTCGCTCGTATGCGAGCCGAAGTCGCGGCGTCCTGGGAGCGATCAGCCGCGGCCGGTGTCGAAGTCGACCAACGTGCGGCCCCGATCGCGATCGACGTCCCCGACCTGCGCGGTCAACGGGAGGCGCACCCCCTGGCCCGAGTCTTTCCGCTCCTGGACGACGTGCTGGGCCGTGAAGTCAGTGACTGCGGCGCGGTCATGGCGCTCGCCGATGCCGAGGGCACGTTGTTGTGGATCTCCGGCCACCCGGACAAATTGCGCAAGGCCGAGCGCATCGGGTTCGTCGAGGGCAGCAACTGGGACGAGCGACTGGCCGGAACCAACGCCCCAGGCTTAGCGCTCGCGACGGGGCGGGACGCGATGGTCACTCGCGAGGAGCATTTCCGGTCATCGGTGCGCTCCTGGAGTTGTGCGGCAACGCCCATCCATGACCCTGGAACCAGCCAACTTCTCGGCGTCCTCGACGTGACCGGTGGCGACACCTTGGTCGTCCCGCAAACCATGGCCATGGTGCGGGCGGCGGCTCGGCTGGCCGAGGCCGAACTCGCGCGGCACCTCACGCCGCCACCTGCGCAAGACCGACCAACCGGGCTGCGTGTGCTCCTTGAACTTCTCGGACGCAACGAGGCGCTCATCGGCATCGATGACGGTCATGGTGCGGTCTCCCAGGTACGCCTTTCCCGGCGGCACAGCGAGATCGTCGCGCTCCTCGCCGCCTCGCCCCGCGGCCTGACGGGAGACGAACTGTCGGTGCTCCTATATGAAGAAGACGGCGGGGCCTCCACCCTTCGGGCTGAGCTCAACCGGCTCCGCGGACTACTGGGAACTGACCTTCTAGCGTCCCGCCCGTATCGGCTGACGGCACCTATCGCCGGCGACTGGCTGGCCGTAGAGGCACAACTCGCGGCTGGAGACCTCCGCGCCGCCATGCGCGGCTACGACGGGCCGATCCTCCCTCGTTCGAGCGCGCCCGGCATCGTGCAACTGCGCGACAGTCTGGCGGCATCCTTGCGTCAGAGCCTGCTGCAGTCGCGCGCCCCCGACCTGATGTCGGCCTGGACCCGGTCAAGTTGGGGGCGAGATGACTACGACATGTGGGTAGCTCAGCGCGCCGTCGTCCCCGCCAACTCGCCGATACACACGCTGATCGAGGGCCAACTCCATCGACTCGACGCGGAGTTCGCCTGACCGACCGCGCCCGACGCGACCCTTCGGGATCTGCACCCCCGCCGTGCAACCTTTCCGCAACGTGCCCGCGCATACGTTGTGACCACAGTCACATATGTACGCCGCCGACCCCCTTGGGAGCAGTCATGACCGTTTACGCACCGCCCGGCCAAGCCGACTCGTTGGTCACCGTCGAACCTCGCTACGGACACTTCATCGGCGGGGAGTGGGTCGATCCGGTCAAAGGCGGCTACTTCGAGAACATCTCGCCAGTGAACGGGAAGGCCTTCACCGAGATCGCCCGTGGCACAGCCGAAGACATTGAGGCAGCGCTTGACGCAGCCCACGCCGCCGCGCCGGCCTGGGGCAAGACGTCACCGGCGGAGCGCTCCAACATTTTGCACAAGATCGCCCAGCGGCTTGAGGACAACCTCCAGGCGATCGCCGTGGCCGAGTCCTGGGACAACGGCAAGGCCGTGCGCGAGACGCTGGCCGCAGACATCCCCTTGGCCGTCGATCACTTCCGCTATTTCGCTGGCTGTATCCGCAGCCAGGAGGGCGGCATCTCCGAGATCGATGAGAACACCTACGCCTACCACTTCCACGAGCCGCTAGGCGTGGTCGGCCAGATCATCCCCTGGAACTTCCCGATCCTGATGGCCGTATGGAAGCTCGCCCCCGCACTCGCGGCAGGCAACGCGGTCGTCCTCAAGCCTGCCGAGCAGACCCCGTGGTCGATCTTGAAGTTGATGGAATTGATCGGCGACCTGCTCCCGGCGGGCGTCCTCAACGTCGTGAACGGCTTTGGCGTCGAAGCCGGCAAGCCGCTGGCCTCGAGCCCGCGCATCGGCAAGATCGCGTTCACGGGCGAGACCACCACCGGCCGACTCATCATGCAGTACGCCAGTCAGAACATCATCCCGGTCACGCTCGAACTCGGTGGCAAGAGCCCCAACGTGTTCTTCGACTCGATCGCCGCGGAGAAAGATGCCTTCTACGACAAGACGCTCGAAGGCTTCACCATGTTCGCGCTCAATCAGGGCGAGGTCTGCACCTGCCCGAGCCGCGCGCTCGTGCAGCGCAACATCTACGACCAGTTCGTTCCGGACGCCCTTGAACGGGTCAAGGCCATCAAGCAGGGCAATCCGCTGGACGACAGCACGATGATGGGTGCCCAGGCCTCGAACGACCAGCTCGAGAAGATCCTCAGCTATCTGCAGATCGGCAAGGAGGAGGGGGCCAAGGTGCTCACCGGTGGTGAGCGCCTGGTGCTTGAGGGCGACCTGGCCGAGGGCTACTACGTGCAGCCGACGGTCTTCGAGGGCGACAACTCGATGCGGATCTTCCAGGAGGAGATCTTCGGCCCGGTGGTCTCACTCACCAGCTTTGATGACGAGGCCGACGCGTTGAAGATCGCCAACGACACGCTGTACGGCCTGGGTGCCGGAGTCTGGAGCCGGGACGCCTCGCAGGCCTTCCGCGCCGGGCGCGAGATTCAGGCCGGGCGAGTGTGGACCAACAACTACCACGCCTACCCCGCCCACGCCGCGTTTGGTGGCTACAAGCAATCCGGCATCGGTCGCGAGAACCACAAGATGATGCTCGATCACTACCAGCAGACCAAGAACCTGTTGGTGTCCTACAGCCCAGACGCGCTCGGCTTCTTCTAATGGCACGAGTCGCAGTGACCGGTGAGGCGGCGGAGCTCATCCGCCGCCTCACCGAGGCGAATGGGCCGGTGATGTTCCACCAGTCAGGCGGATGTTGCGACGGGTCGGCACCCATGTGCTACCCCGATGGTGACTTCATCCTCGGCGATGCAGACATCCATCTCGGCGATCTCGAGGTCGACCTGGACCGCGCGGTGCCGGTGTGGATGTCGAAGGCGCAGTTCGAGTACTGGTCGCACACGCACCTGACGATTGATGTCGTGAAGGGCCGTGGGGCCGGCTTCAGTCTGGAGGCGCCCTACGGCGTCCGGTTCCTGATCCGCTCTCGTCTTCTGACGGACGAGGAGATGACCACGGCCTAGGTCAGCCGATGGCCTTGTCGATCTGAATGACCGCCAACCACAGGAAGAGCACCGCGCACGCGACCATCGCGGTGTTCGACCACCACTTGTTGCGCCATTGGCGCGGGACCCGATCGGTGTTGAGGATCCAGAGCAGAGTCACGGCGAGGAACGGCATGAACACCGCGCCCAGCACGCCGTACGCCAGGATCAGCCACACCGGTTCGCCGAACATGATCAACAGGATCGGCGGGAAGGTGAGCCACAAGATGTACGCCTTGTACCACTTGCCACCACCGAGCCGGTCTGGATCGTCGCTCGGGAGTTTTGTGAGGTGTCCGACCAGGTCGGCGAACATGAGCGAGACGCCGTTCCACACGCCCAGCAGTGAGGACATGGCGGCCGAGAAAAAGCCGATCAAGAACAACTTGCCGAACCACACGCCGTAGCGGTCTTCAAGAATGTTGCCAAGATCGAGGAGGCCCTCATCGCTGGTCTTCACCGCGACGCCGCCTGAATACAGCAACTCCGCACCCACGATCAGCGTCGCCGCGACAAAGAGCCCGGTGACGATGTACGCGACGCGGTTGTCCAGGCGCATCACCCGCATCGATTTTTCGTTGACCCAGCCTTTCTCACGGATCCAGTAGCCGTAGGCCGCCAATGTGATGGTGCCCCCGACACCCCCGGCCACGCTCAGGACATTGACCATGCCACCGTCGGGAATGGTCGGAGCAAGTCCTTTGGCGAGTTCGGGCAGGTTGGGCACGGTGCGTATCGCGGCGGCGACCATGGTGACAAACATGAGTCCGCCGAGCGCCGCGCAGATCTTTTCGAACAAGCCGTACTTGCCAACCCAGACCAGCGCGAGCCCGATCAACCCGCAGAGGATGCCGCCGACTTTGACGTCAATGAATGGGAACAGTGCGTTCAGCGGCAGTCCCGTGCCCGCGAGCGCCGCACCGCCATACACGAACCCCCAGATGACGATGTAGGGGACGAAGTAGATGTGCGTCCAGACGCCGAGCGTTGACCAACCTTCGTAGATGGTCTTGCCCGTGGCCAGCGAATAGCGGCCAGCGCCTTCGACCAGGACGACCTTCATCAGGCACCCGATGACCACCGTCCACAGGAGCGCGTAGCCGTATTTTTGACCGGCGATCAGCGTCGCTACCAGGTCCGCCGCGCCGACACCCGTTGCGGCGACGACGAGACCAGGACCCACGAGTTTCCACTTCGGGCCGCTTGAAGAATCCACATCCGTTGTACTCATCGCCTGTATCCAACCAGGTCACGGGCTGCCCACGTGGTTATTCGGTGGTGATTAACCCAGCGGCAACGTCGCCGGCGGCGCATGCGCGGGGTCAACACCGTCGAAAAGGCTAGACACCGACTCTCCCCGGTGACTGCGGGCGATTGCCTCAGCAAAGAGTTGTGCCACCGACCGCACCTGCAACTGGGGCCAGTTCGGCGCTGGCACTGTGTCGGTGCTGACCACTTCGGAGATCATCGGGTGCGAAGACAGTCTCTCGACAGCCTTTCCTGAGAACAGTCCGTGGGTGCAGGCCACGGCAGCGCCGGTGGCACCAAAGTCTTTGAGCCGGTCCATCAGTTCGATGATGGACCCGCCCGTGGCGATCTCATCATCGAGCACAATCGCGCGCCGTCCTTCGACGTCACCCACGATCGCGTCGATGACGACCTGATCATCGGCCTTGCGCTGCTTGCTCCCGGCTGCGACCGGCAGCCCCAGGAGCCGCGCGAACTGGGTCGCGGTCTTCGCGTTGCCGAGGTCGGGCGACACCACCACGGCGTCAGTCAGGTCGCGCTGGCGAAAGTGCTCGGCGATCTCTCCGATGGCGGTGAGGTGATCCACCGGCATCGAGAAGAAGCCGTGCACCTGCGGGGCGTGCAGCGCCATCGTGATGATCCGATCGGCGCCCGCCGTCGCGATCATGTCGGCCACGAGGCGGCCACCGATCGAGATCCGGGAGGCGTCCTTCTTGTCTGAGCGCGCGTAGGCGTAGTGCGGGATCACGGCGGTGACCTGAGCAGCCGAGGCGCCTTTGGCCGCATCGAGCATGAGGAGCAACTCCATGAGGTGCTCCTGCGTCGGTGGGACGAGCGGCTGCACGATGTAGACATCCCGCTGCCGACAGTTGACCAACAACTGTGCCTGCAGGCAATCGTTGCTGAATCTCTTGATGTCGACGTCGCTGAGCTCGACGCCGAGATGGGTACAGATACTGCGCGCGAGGCTCGGATGGGCCGAACCGCTGAAGACGACGATCTCTCGCACACGTTCCTCCTGGTGCAGGGACTGTGGGCAGCGTACGTGCCTCAGGCCCTTCCGCGGGCAGCCTCGGCGCTGAAGTTCTCTACCAGTTCGGTGGGACCGCACACCACCAACTCGTGATCCTTCTCGACCATCGTCTCGGGCCTGGCGTAGGTGAAGTCCTCACGCTGCTTCTTCACGCCCACGACGGTGACGCCGTATTCGCGACGCAGGCCGACCTGCTCCAACGTCTTGTCCCACGCGAATCGTGGGGCCGAAGTCCGCGCAATGGCGAAGCCGTCGTCGAACTCGATGTAGTCGGACAGGAAGCCCGAGATCATGTGGGCCACGCGCTCGCCCATGGCTGACTCGGGATAGAGCACGTGGCGCGCGCCGATGCGCTCCAGGATCCGGCCGTGTTGCTTCGTGATCGCTTTGGCCCAGATGTCCTGCACGCCCAGGTCAACCAGGTTGACCAAGGTCAGAACGCTGGCCTCGACGTCGGTGCCGATGGCGACGATCGCCCGGGTGATGTCTCCAACGCCGATCTGCTGCAGCGCCTCCGGGTCGGTGGAGTCAACGACGGCCGTATGCGTGAAGTCGTCGGCGTACTTCTGGACGAGCTCGGGGCTCTCATCGACGGCAACGACCTCCCACCCCTGGTCGACCAGGCTGGACGCGGTCGCGGTACCGAACCGGCCAAGCCCGATGACCAGCACCGTCTTGTCATGAACGCTCGGTGACTTGCGAAACGGCATGGCTCTCCTTGTGACTTCTTGACCGGGACTCACCCGACGATGGGGCGTTCCTCAGCCAGACGGTAGCGCCGATGGCGATGGTTCATCGCCAGGGACGTGATGACAGTGATAGTTCCGACTCGGCCGATGAACATCAGGATCATCAAGACGACCTGGCCGGGCCCGTTCAGATCGTTGGTGACTCCAGCCGACTGGCCCACGGTGCCGAAGGCTGACATGGCCTCGAAGACCACATGTTGTAGGGTCTGCTCGGTCAGTAACGTCAGGGCGATCGTGCCTGCCGCAACACAGCCCACACCGCCCAGCGCGATGGTGATCGCCTGACGCTGCACCTCCATGGGGATGCGACGGTGGGCGACCGTCACATCACGCTCGCCACGCATCTCCGCCAGCATGACGTAGCCCAAAACCAGGAACGTCGTGAGCTTGATTCCCCCCGCGGTGCCTGCACTGCCGCCACCGATGAACATGACAAACAAATAGGTCAGCACGGTCTCATCGGTGAGATAACCGATGTCCACCGAGTTGAAGCCCGCGGTCCGCGGGAACACCGACCCGGCAAGACCGCCGATGATCTTGTCATGGACCGACAGCGGGCCCATCGTGGCCGGGTTGCGCCATTCGAAGATCAGGAAGATAAAGAACACCCCGAACAACATGGCCATGGAGGCCCACAGGGTCATCCGAGTGTGGACCGACCATGACCGCGGGCGGCGCCACTTGTTCTTCAACTCGAACAGCACGGGATACCCCAGGCCGCCGACGAAGATGCCCAGGCACAAAGGCCCAATGATGCCGATATCACCGACAAAACGAACCACGCTGTCGGGATACAACGAGAAACCGCTGGAGTTGGCTCCCGCGACGCCGTGGAAGATCCCTTGCCACAACGCCTCGTCCCACTGGTCGTAGTAGGCGATGCGGAACCTGGCGACCAAGAGGACCACGACGACGAGTTCCAGCAGCAGGAAGAAGCGGACGATCTTGGCCAGCAGTTGGCGTACGTCGCCAAGGCTGAGTGCGCGCGCATCACGCTGGGCCGCCATGCGATCTCGCATCCCGAGTCTGCCACGAACAAATACCGCGGCGAACGTTCCCAAGGTGACAATTCCCAGGCCGCCGACTTGCACGAGACCCAAGATCACGACGTGGCCAAATGGCGACCAATAACTTCCGGTATCCACCACGGTGAGGCCGGTAATACAGGTCGCCGACACCGCGGTGAACAAGGCGGTGAGGAACGGCGCACTGCCCGCGTGCTCGGCGGCTACAGGCAGCCACAGCAGGATGGTCCCGGTGCCGATCACGCTGAGGTAGGCAGCGACCACGAAGCGGGCGGGGTTACTCAATATCCGCCGCTGGCGATAGGTACTCATCCGATAATCGGCCGTTCGTGGGGTAGTTGATAGCGCCGATGACGGTACCGGGATCTCATCGCCATCGAGGTGGCAAAGGTGATAGGCCCGACCCGGCCAACGAACATCAGCACCATGAGAACGACCTTTCCAACCGGGTCAAGGGTAGGCGTCACATTGGCTGAAAGGCCGACGGTGGCAAAAGCCGAGGTCGCCTCGAAGGACGCCAGGTCAAGTGACAGGTCCGAACTCAGCATGAGGATAACCGCGCCAGTCATCACCAGGGCCACTCCGGAAAGTGCCACCGTCAAAGCCTGTCGCAGGGTGCTGGAGTTGATCGAACGATGCGCGATCACCACGTCCGACTCCCCGCGGATCTCGGCCCACATCGCTGCGGCCAGGATCAGGAAGGTCGTGATCTTGATGCCGCCGGCCGTGCCGGCGCTCCCACCGCCGATGAACATCAGCGCCTGAGTCCCCACCAGCGTTTCGGGGCGCACGAGCCCATAATCCACGGCGTTGAACCCCGCTGTTCGGGGGAAGGCCGTTCCGCCGATGGCGGCCACGACCTTCTCGTGCCAGCCGTGGCCACCGATCGTCGCGGGATTGGCCCATTCCAACGCCAGGAACATCACGAAGCCAAGAGCGAGCAACCCGGCGGTGCCGAATAACGTCAATCGGGTGTGCAGCGTCCACCGCGAGGGGGTACGCCAGGCCTTACGCAACTCGAAGATCACTGGGTAGCCGATGCCGCCGATGATCGTCGCGAGGGACAGCACACCGATGATCCACAGGTCGGACACATAACGAATCAGGTTGTCCGAGTGCGTGGAGAATCCAGCGTTGTTCACACCAGATATCGCGTGAAAGAACGCTTGCCACAGGGCTCCAGCGACATCGTGCTCATAGGTCGTCCGGAACCTGATGAACAGCAGCACCATGACGACGAGTTCGATGAGCAGGTACAGCCGGACGATTCGGCCGACGAGGTGTCGCACCCGGCCGGGCTCGTCGGCGTGCGCGTCGGCTTGGGCGGCCTTCTGGTCTGACATGCGCAGCCGCCCCCGCAGGGCAACGGTGAAGAGCGTTGCCAGGGTCACGATGCCCAGTCCACCGACTTGGACCAGGCCGAGGATGACGGTCTGCCCAAAAGGCGTCCAGTGAGTCCCGGTGTCCACCGAGGTCAGACCGGTGATGCAGACAGCGCTCACGCTGGTGAAGACGGCATCGACAACCGGCCCACTTCCCGGCGCCTGGGTCGCGATGGGTAACTCCAGGAGAATGCTGCCGATCGCCACAGCGAGGGCATACGCGACCACCAGATAGCGCGCAGGGGTCGCCATCAGTGCCCGCATGCCTACCTCCTTGGCCGCCCGGTTGAGCGCCGAGAGGGATTGTTCTCCTGTTGGAGCCATACCGCCAAATGCGTCAAGATGGCGGGCATGCTCTGCCACTCAACTCCCGACTGCGGATAGGACAATGGACGCAGCGATGGTGAATCGCCTCACCTCCGGTGAGGGACGTGGGTTGTTGCAGTCGCTGCCGCCCTATGACGAACGAACGGCCATGGCGTTGGGCGAGCGCCTTCGGGCCGACGGGTTCGCACCCGAGCTTGTGGCGGCCGCTCTCACGCAGGCCCGGCTTCGTCAGGCCGCCGTCGCCAAGTTTGGGGCCGATGCCGCGCGCATGTTGTTGACCCAGGACGGCCTCGAGCAGGCCACGCGCTGGGAGGTTGCCGACCATCATGCTCGCCGGTTCGCTGCCGCCGGGGTGTCGGCCGTGCACGACCTCGGGTGCGGGATCGGCGCCGATGCGATGGCCTTTGCCCGGGCCGGGTTGGGCGTACAGGCAGTCGATGCCGATGAGGGCGTGGCCCTTGTCGCGGAGGCCAACCTGCGCCGGTGGCCGCGCGCAACCGCGGATTTTCGGCGCGCCGAGGACGTTCGCTTGCCGAGCGGCAAGGACGCTTTGACGGTCGGAGTGTGGTTCGACCCGGCACGGCGTACGCCAGGAGTGGCTGACATCAGTGGTCGGACTCGTCGGGTCTTCCGACTCGACCAGATGTCACCAGACTGGGATCACGTCCGGGAGGTGGCGGCCAGGCTCCCCGTCGTGGGCGCAAAGTTGTCGCCGTCGTTTCCCCATGCTGCGGTGCCACACACCGCGGAAGCAGCATGGACGTCGTATGCCGGTGACGTCGTCGAATGCGCGCTGTGGTGGGGCCCGTTGGCGCGGACCAGCGGACGCAGCGCGCACGTCCTCGGTCCGCGGACCGATGCGTTGGTGACCGAGGACATGGCCATGGGCGCGCCCACCGAGTTCGCCACGATGCCGAGCCAAGGCATGTATCTCTACGAACCGGACCGTGCGGTGATCCGAGCCGGTTTGACTGGCGCACTCACTAACGCCACCGAAGGCCGCGAGTTGGCTTCTGGGGTCGGCTATGTCGCGAGCCGCCAAGACGTCCGCCTGCCGTGGGCAAAGCGCTACCTCATCACCGCGGCAATGCCCTTCAACACCAAGCGACTTCGCGCGGTGCTACGTGACCGGGGGGTGGGCACTCTCACGATCAAGAAACGCGGCGTCAGCATCGATCCCCAAGCATTGCGGCGCCAACTTCGACTGTCTGGGGACCTCGAAGCGACCGTCGTCCTGACCCGGGTTGGCAGCGTGCAGGTCGCCCTCCTGGTACGCCAGCTTTGACGATGTCAGCGACGGGCGGGATGGCATACCGTGGCATTCATGCGTGCTCCCCGAACCTTGGCCGCCGTCCTCGGGCTCAGTTTCACCGTCAGCGCTTGCTCAGGCTCCGATCAGGCAGGACCAACTCCCCCGCCGTCGCGATCGGATAGTGCCTCGACGCACCCCAGCACACCCGCCTCCAAGGGCGGCAGCACATCCGCCTCCACGAGCCGCAAAGCACCTGCCTCGTGTGTCACTCAGATCCTGAACTCGCTCACACCGGAACAGGAAATCGGCCAGTTGCTCATGGTCGGCCTCCAGGTGGGCACACCCACCTCCACGGTGACCTCACTGATCCGCAACGAGCACGTGGGCAATGTGATCTACCTCGGCGGCTGGGAAGGCGCCGAGACCGTGCGCTCCACGTCCGCCCAACTCCAGCAACAGGTCGGCAAGGCCGCGACCGGAGGCCTTCGCCTCTTCATTGCCGCGGACCAAGAAGGCGGTCAGATCTGGCAAATTCGCACTGCCGCAGACCGATTGCCGTCCGCATTGCAACAAGGCAAAGCATCGCCAACCAAGCGTCAGGCCTACGGCAAAGAGATCGGGACCCTTTTGAGCAAGCTCGGGGTCAATCTCAACCTGGCACCCGTGGCCGACACTGTCCCGCCAGCGCTCGGCGAAGCGAACGAGCCGATTGGTCGATACGAGCGCCAGTACGGCAACGACCCCGCGCTGGTCGCTGCAGCCGTACCCGACCTGATCCGCGGACTCCATGCTGGCGGCGTAGCGACAACGGTGAAGCACTTCCCTGGCATCGGCCGGTTGCGCGGAAATACCGACTTCACCACCGAAGGCATCGAGGACACCGAAGCCACCCGCAACGATCCCTATCTCAAACCATTTCAGGCTGGTGTGACCGCGGGCACTGACATGGTGATGATGTCGACGGCTTCTTATCCCAAGATTGACCCGAAGAATCAGGCAGTCTTCTCCCCAACGATCATTGAGGGTGTGCTGCGGAAGGACCTGGCTTTCGACGGTGTGGTCATCACCGACGATGTGGCGGCAGAGTCGCTCAGCAAGATCGCGCCCGCCGAACGGGCCACCCGATACGTCGCCGCAGGAGGCGACATCCTCCTGACCGGTGACGCGGCTGAAGTGAAACCCATGCTTGCCGCGCTAAAGACCAAAGTCGCCAACGACCCTGCCTTCGCCAAGAAGGTCGATGCCGCCGTACGCCGGGTGGTGGCCCTTAAGGTTGACCGGCATCTGGCAACCTGCGACTAGTACGGACTGCGCGGCCACACTCTTGGGATCCTGAGGCATTGTCCACTGGTGGGTTGTTCACTCATTGGTGCGATGTATCGCACCAATGAGTGAACAAACCGCCAGTCTGCCAACAACCCGCCAAGCGTGTGCGTCGACGACGGCGCGGCGCGCCAGCCCTAATCATCCCCCACTGCTAACCCCCTAACCCTCACAGACGCGGCCACATTAATAACATTCTCCACAACTCGCGCGACTTCAGGATCCACACTCTTTAAACGGATACGTTCGATTCGCTTGAGCACGTCTGTGAACGCAGAACTATCATCGACCGCGGAACCTTGACCGACTCCGCTGACGCCGATCGCGGTCCACCCTAAATCGCATGAATATCCACCCTCCCAAATTGGGAAAAGCATCTGCACAGTGGAATCGGCCTGCTTCACCCACTGTGACTTGTTGACAGATTGGTGTGATGTATCGCACCAGCCTGTCAATAACCCACCAGTGTGCCAACAACCCGCCGCCAGAAGCCTCGCCTACGTTGCCTGCAGCATCGTCACCGGCATCGAGGAATCCGCCGGAAGGGCCAAGTCCGAGGCGGGCAGCCCGCGCATGACCATCTGCGCACCGAGCGCGGCCACCATCGCGCCGTTGTCGGTGCATAGACGCGGTTGAGGCACACGGAGGTTGACGCCCGCCGCTGCGCACCGTTGCTCGGCCAGTGCGCGGAGCTGGCTGTTCGCCGTCACACCGCCGCCGATCTGCAGGTCGCCAATGCCGTACTCCTCGCACGCCAGGAGCGCCTTCTTGGTGAGCACATCGGCTACCGCCATGCTGAAGCTCGCCGCAACATCGGCGACGGGAACTGTTGCGCCTGAACGCTGTTGGGCCTCTACCCATCGGACCACTGCGGTCTTCAGGCCGGAGAACGAGTAGTCGTAGCGGTGCCGCTCCATGTCATGGCGGGCCGTCAGCCCACGGGGAAATGCGATCGCGGCAGGATCACCCTGACGCGCGGCCTTGTCGAGGTGGGGGCCGCCCGGGTAGGGCAGGCCGAGCACCCGGGCGACTTTGTCGTAGGCCTCCCCTGCCGCGTCATCGATCGTTCCACCGAGTTCTTGAACATCGGTCGCGATGTCACGCGCGATCAGCAGGTTGGTATGCCCGCCGGACACCAGCAGCGCGACTGTCGGTTCTGGCAACGGCCCGTGGTCCAGCACATCCGCGCAGACATGTGCCGCAAGGTGATTGACCCCATAGAGCGGCTTGTCCAGGCTCAGCGCCAATCCCTTGGCTGCCGCGACACCCACCATCAGAGCCCCTGCGAGCCCGGGCCCAGAGGTCACCGCGATCGCGTCGACGTCAGCGAGACGATGACCCGCCTCATCACACGCACGTTGAATCATCGGAACCATGGCCTCGAGGTGTGCCCGACTCGCGACTTCGGGGACGACCCCGCCAAAGCGCGCATGCTCATCGACGCTGCTCGCCAGGGCATCCCCCACCAGCGTGGTGCCGCGCACGAACGCGACGCCCGTTTCGTCACAGGAGGACTCGATCCCCAGCACGAGCGGTTCGTTAGTCATGGTTCGATCGTCCCCTAGTAAGTTCATCGCAACAACCGGCGCAGGACAAGTGCGTCCTCGCCTCCAGGTTGGTAGTAGCCGCGGCGCACACTGATGCGCTCAAACCCGTTGTGCTCGTACAGCGTTCGTGCCGCTTCGTTTGACTCGCGCACCTCAAGAATCAACGCGATGGCCCCGTCTTCGACGGCACGCTCGACCATCCACCGCAGGAGTTGACCGCCGAGACCCTGACCCTGAGCCCGCGGGCTGACCCCAATCGTCATGATGTCGGCGACATCGCCGCCAAGGTCCAGTCCTGCGTACGCCAGCGGATGGTCGTCACCGTCGGGGACGACCGCGTAGTCCCGCCGTGGACGCTCACGCAGTTCGGCCCACCAGGTGGCTGCGGACCAGGCATCGGCGCCGAACAGCTCGACATCCAGGCCGACCAGGACATCGATGTCAGTCCATCGCATGGGACGCATACTCATGGCCCACTCGGCCTCGGCTTGGCGTCGGGACGACGAAGGTAGAGCGGCTCGGTGTCCAGGAGTGCGCGTCCAGCAACGATCTCGGTATGCGCGAAGTCCGCGAGGGCGGCGGCGCTGACGTCACGCACAGTGATGGCGTGCGGCAAGGCGTCCGAGTACAACTCCGGTCCCCGCCCGGCGCAGGGCAGCGCGCGCACATCCTCAACAAGCTCGGCAGCACGCCCGACGTGCGGGCCGTCGGTCCGGCGACCATCACGATAGGTAGCCCAGTAGACCTCCTTGCGACGCGCATCTGTTGCCACCAGGAACTCAGCTGGCGAGGCGGCCTCGCCCGCAGCGACCTCGGCAGCGATCGCGTCCAGGCTGCACACCCCATGCACCGGTATGCCCAAGGCCAGGCCCATCGTTCGCGCGGTCACGATGCCGACCCGCAGACCGGTGAACGGGCCAGGCCCCACACCGACGGCGATCGCCGACAAGTCAGCGGCGGCAATTCCGGCTGCTGCCAACGTGTCTCTGATGATGGGCGCGAGTGTTTCGGTATGCCTGCGGTGGTCCAGCACACTGCGCTCGGCACGCACGGTGGCCCCGTCATGGACGGCAGCGGTCACGGCAGACGTGGCGGTATCGAGAGCAAGCAGCACGGCGGCAGGCTACGTGAGTGCGCTGACCTGAGGCCAGGCCGCTGCCCAGCGGACCCCGTGGCCGCGAGCGGTCACGGTACGTGGGGTCTCGTCGGGGGCCCCTGGGTCGACCGACTCCGCGTCGCCGTCATCTCGGTCCAGGAGGATCTCCAGGTAGTCCTCACTCAATGCCTCCGCAAGACCGGCGCCCCACTCCACCACGGTCACCGCCGAGCCGAGTTCGGCGTCCAAGTCGAGATCGTCCAGTTCGTCCGCGCCGCCCAGGCGGTAGGCATCAACGTGCACCAGCGGTGGCCCGCCGACCTCGCTGGGGTGCTCCCGGGCGACCACAAAGGTCGGCGACGTGATCGGCCCGCGCACTCCAAGTCCCACCGCGAGGCCCTGAGTGAAGGTCGTCTTGCCGGCGCCCAGGCCGCCGGTGAGGACCAACAGATCTCCCGGCTGCAGCAGCCTGCCCAAAGCGGTGGCGATGCGTTGCGTCGCAGCAGCGGTAGCCGCCTGCCACTGGACCTCAACCGCCCTCATCGGCTCGGCTTTGCCGAGGTCGCCTTGCCTCGACGACGTGACCGTACCGCGACGGTCGTTCGTCGCTTGGCCGACATATCAGTCACCGTCTTGCGTACCCGGGTCCGGCGGCGCGGACGGTTGATCGCCCGTCGAGCGCGTGCCAAGAGGTCGAGCAGCTGGTCATTGACCAGGTCGGGATATTCCACGAGCAACATATGCCCGGCGTCATCGACCACAACATGCTCGGCGCCCGGAATCGCCGCCACGATGCTCTCCGAATGCCGGGCCGGCGTGATTTTGTCATCGCTACCAACCAGCACCAACGTCTCGATGCCGTCGAATGCTGCGAGGGAGAGGTGCTGGTCATGCTTGCTCAGGTCCCCCAGGAACGCGCTGAGCACGGAAATCTTGGTTCCGAACACCATCTGGCCGGTGAACCGCACCACCGACATCGGTACGTGCGAACCGAACGAGAAGTGGTGCACCATCAGGGATTCCACGTCACGACCGGCCTTCAGCAAGACCGCCAGGACAGCCTCTCGCCCCGCTAGACGCCCCACTGCGCCCGGGCCGACTCGGTGCAGCACCGCGCCGATCGGATGCCCCAGACCGAAGTGCACATCGTGCATGTCGCCCGGGCTGGTCGACACAAAACCGACACCAATCACCCTGTCCCGTATGACTTTTGGAAATTGTCCAGCAAAACTCATCAGGGTCATACCGCCCATAGAGTGACCGATCAGCACGAGCGGTCCCGTGGGGACGACCTGTTCGATGACCTCCGCAAGGTCGCGGCCGAGCTGCCCCACGGTGTACGACTCTGGCTCGCCTTCTTCAGATCGACCGTGGCCGCGCAGGTCGAGCAGCACCACGCGGTAGCCCGCCTCGCGCAGTGCCCGCCGCTGAAAAACCCAGGATTCCAGCGTGAGCGCGAACCCGTGGACCAAGATGACGGTCGGCGCCGGGTCATGGTCAACGGTCGGCGCAGCACCACGCGGCTCGTCGATCTCGACATGCAAGGGGACACCGTCCCGGGCAATCACGGCGAGCTCCTGGTCGGCGCTCTCGTGGAAATCATCTTCCCGGCCAAGTCGCACCGCGGCCTGTCGGTCAGTCCACAGTCGATCGGCCGCAACGCCGATTGCCGCACCCGCTGTTGTCGCGAGAACGCTTGTGCCCCAG
The DNA here is from genome assembly GCF_000376825.1 of Demetria terragena DSM 11295. Classification (NCBI taxonomy): domain Bacteria; kingdom Bacillati; phylum Actinomycetota; class Actinomycetes; order Micrococcales; family Dermacoccaceae; genus Demetria; species Demetria terragena. The sequence goes on from NZ_AQXW01000001.1 coordinate 143,950, forward strand.
CCGAGTACGCCGCCTGCCATTAGCTCACGCACTCCTCGCCGAGATAGGTCCTGGGAAGTCGGCCGCTCATCCGCGTCACGATCTCATAGGAGATCGTTCCTGCCGCGTCGGCCCAGTCCTGCGCGGTGGGCTCACCGCCCTCTCCAGAACCAAACAACACCACCCGATCCCCGGCAGCGACCTCAAGATCACCGACATCGACGACGAACTGGTCCATACACACGCGTCCGGCAACCGTAAAACGCTGGCCGCCGATCTGCACCGGGCCTGTTCCGGACGCATGCCGGAAGATCCCGTCCGCGTAGCCCATCGGCACATCGACCAGCGTGCTCTCTTGGTTCGTCACGTAGGTATGGCCGTAACTCACACCCTGACCTGCCGGAACCCGTTTCACCACAGTCAAATCCGCCTCGACACGCATGGCAGGGCGCAACCCGAAGTGCTCGGCGTCGCCGACCTCAGGAGCTGGCGATAGCCCGTAGATGGACAACCCCGGACGCACGAGATCCCAGGCCGCGCTCGGGCGAGTCAAGGTTGCGGCTGAGTTAGCCATGTGGCGCACTTCAGGCTTAAGACCGGCAGCCTCAGCGCGGCGTACGCACTCGGTGAATACCTGTTCCTGGGCGGGCAAACTCGGGTGGTCGGGCACGTCGGCGCACGCCAGATGAGTGAACAGACCGACCACGCGGATGCTGCCCTCGGCCTCGGCCCGCACGGCCGCAGTGACCAGTTCGTCCCAATCGGCGCCGTACGCACCATTTCGCCCCATCCCGGTGTCTGCCTTGAGGTGAACTCTGGCCGTTATTCCGATCTGTCGAGCGGCCCGGGCGACCTCGTCCAACTCCCAAACGGCGGGAATCCCAAGGTCGATACCTTCTCGGATCGCGGGGTCAAAATCAGTTCCTGGAACATGCAGCCAAGTCAACAATGGAGCGCTGATTCCCGCGGCACGCAGGGCGAGTGCTTCTGCCATCTGGGCCATACCAAGCCAGGTAGCGCCACCCTTCAGCGCAGCACGAGCTGACGGCACGAGTCCGTGCCCGTATGCATCGCCTTTCACCACCGCCATGACCTGGGCGCCGGGGGCACAGTCCTTCAACCGGGCCACATTGGAACTGATCGCCTCGAGGTCAACGGTGACCCAGGCGGGTCGTTGAACGCTCATCGAAGACCAGTGTTCCACCTACGGCTGCGGATCGGCTGGAAGGTCCACCTCTGTCAGGAGGTGGGCGATCGTGCGCCCCAATTCGTGTGCCACGTCGAGGGCGCGTACCGGACCACCTGGATTCGCCCGGCGCCCGGCCAGCCCATGCACCGCGGCAGCGACCGATCCCGCATCAAGCGGGCTGAGACCACACGCGAGGAGCGTCCCGGCCAGGCCCGCGAGAACATCGCCCGAGCCTGCCGTCGCCAACCATGGCGGGCCATCGGCCTGAGAGCGCATGGGAAGTCCCGAGGCGGTCGGCGGCACAACGACGGTGACCGCGCCCTTGACCAAGACCGTCGCCTCCAGCTTGTCGGCAACGGCCCGTGCGACCACGACGGGGTGGGCGCGTACCACGTCCTCCCAGGTGCCATTAGAACCGCCGGCCCTCGGAAGACCCCGAATCCGAAGGCGTTTCGCGAGGCGAGCCAACTCGCCGATGTGCGGGGTGAGCAGAGTCGGCGCCCGCCGGACTCCTGAGATGAGGTCCAACGCACCGGCATCGACCACGGCAGGAACGTCCTCCGTCAGCGCCGCGAGCACCGCCCGCTGCTGGGCGCGCCCCGACGACGTCCGATCGTCGGCGGCGATTCCAGGTCCGATGACATGGGCTTGGACTCGCCCAGCGCCCATCACCGCCTCGGGAACTGCGTGCTGGACCAGCCCGGTCGGGGTTGGGGGGCCGACATAACGCATCATGCCGACGCCACTGGAGACCGCGGCGGTCGCCGTCAGCACGGCCGCGCCGGGGTATCGCTCGCTGCCTGCCAGAACCCCGAGCACGCCCCGTCGATATTTGTCATCAAAGGGCCCAGGGACGGGCCAGCGCTGCGCCAGGTCAGAAAGGGTGAGCCGCTCCACCACGGGTCGAGTCGGCTCCTCCACTCCAATGTCGACGACCGTCAGGAGGCCGGTAGCAGGCTCTCCGGCGGGCAACAGGTGGACCGGCTTGGCCATGCCGAACGTCACGGTCTCGTCGGCATACAGGCACTCCCCTGACTCCTCGCCGGCCGGGTCCGTTCCCGACGGCAGGTCGACCGCAATGACATAGGCGTCGTCGGGTAGCCAATCTCGCAGTCGCGCAACGGAACTCGACAGGCCTGGACGACCACCGATTCCCGTGACGCCGTCGAGAACGACGCCGGCAGAGGTCAGCCAGCCCAGTACACCGTCGTCGTCCGGCATCAGCACAGTGGCACCCTCGCCCTCCGCCGCTGCTCTGGCTTTCTCGTGTACGCGGTCGGCCACCTGCACGATGCCGACTTCGCATCCGTCGGCGGCCAGATGGGCGCACGCATACAAGGCGTCGCCGCCATTATCCCCTGCCCCCACCAGCGCGACCACTCGTGACGACTCCTGTGAGTCTGCGGATTGGCGGTGCTCAAGGCGGGCGGTGACCACCTCCGCCAGGCCTCGGGCCGCCCGCTGCATCAACTCACCGGCGGGCAAATCCTCCATCGCGCGGGCTTCCGCGCGCCGAACGCCTGCAATGCCGTACGCACGAATCATGCGCCCATTATTGACGCCGCGCCACGGGTGGGGTGATGAGGGCAGGAGGCTTGTCGGTGGTCGGGTTTAACGTGAGTAGTAGTTCGAACGTTTGTTCGATAAACAGGTGGTGGGGAGGTGGCGGTGATGTCGGTGGGTGTTCCGTTGTTAGCGGATGCGTGGCCCTTGCCGGTGGGTGGGGCGACTGATGGTGTCGGTCTTGGCGACCCCGACGGTGGTGCGGCGTTGAGCCTGCCTGAGTGTGCTGGTCGAGTGCGCGCCGCCCTTGAGGTGTTGCCTCGGATTACCTCGGTGCGGCATCAGGCCAGCAGCGTGGAGTTGGCGGCATTGACCCAGGAGGTGTTGGCGGTGCTGCAGCTGGCCGAGTCCGCAGCAGTCGGCTTGGTCGCTGAAGCAATACAGCGGGGCGTGATCGATGAGTCGACCGCTGCCGGAGCAACACAGTGGGTATCCCGCCTGGCATCTGGTGAACCAATCGGGCGCCTGCTTCCTGATGCGGTGCACCCTGCGCGTCGTGAACCGGCACGGGTTGATCTGCCGGGGGTGGAGCCAGTGGTCGCCGCACGAATCGCGAAGGTCGCGGCCGCGTGTACCCAGCCTCAGAACGAGGTGCTGGTCACCGCGCTGAGGACCTGCCAGGTCGGGGTTGCCGCAGCGAGTACCGCGCTCGTCGAGGTCGAAAAGATCATGCCCGTGCTGCCGGGCAGCACCCGCGATGAGGTGTTCGGGTACTTCCTCGCGTTACCAGCAGGGTCAGGGTCGAGGGCGATCCGTGAACTGGGCAAGCGAGTGATCGCCACGTTCGCGGACCAGGACTATCTGGATGACGCGGACGCAAACTCGATGCGGCCGAAACGGTGACGTGGATGGACCTTCCGAACGGGATGACACGACTGGTAGCCGACCTGGGCCCGTTGCATGCTGCGCAGGTCAGGCACGCGATCGACGCGCTGTCAGCGCCCGCTCCAGGCAACACCTGTTGCGGCGAGGTGTTTCACCGTCACTACGGCGGGGAACGCACCGGGAACCCGGACGATCGGACACCAGGCAAACGCCGCGCTGATGCGTTCATGCTCCTGGTGACCCGCGGCGCTGACCAGATTGATACTGACGGGGCCGTGGTCAGCAGCGGCCAAGCGAAACTGGTCGTCACCATCGACCACGACGTCCTCACCGGCCACACACCCGGGTTCGGGCGTACTGAGGCGGGAACGTCATTGAGCCCCCATCACATTCGACAACTCGCGTGCGACGCGGACATCCTCCCCATGATCCTGGGATCCGACAGCGAACCCTTAGACGTCGGCCGGAAACAACGACTCGTCACCGGCGGGCTACGCGCCGCGGTCATCGAACGAGACCGCCATTGCACCTACCCCGGATGCGCAAGGCCACCCAGCTGGTGCCACGTCCACCACATCATGCCCTGGCACAACGGCGGCGAAACCTCACTCACCAACTCAGCCCTGCTATGCCAAACCCACCACACCACCGTCCACCGCGAGAAACACACCGCGACCGTCAGCCGATCCGGGGTCTCCAGGGACTAACGGATCCCTAGGGGATCTATGTCCACTCGCGCTCAGTCCTCGGCGATGACGATGGCCGACGCGATGCCCGCGTCGTGGCTAATGGAGAGGTGCAGCCGGTTGATACCGAGTTCGCGGACGCGCGCCTCGACGGTGCCACGCACCTCCAACTCCGGCTTTCCCGACGGCTCACGACGCACTGTCACATCGGCCCAATGCAATCCGGCCGGCGCACCTAGGGCCTTGGCGAGCGCTTCCTTGGCGGCAAACCGAGCCGCCAAGGAGTTCATCGGGAGGGACGCTTCCGCCTCGGTAAAGACGCGCTCCCGCAATCTGGGCGTGCGCTCCAAGGATTGTTCAAAGCGGCCGACATCGACCACGTCGATGCCCACCCCGATGACTGCCACCGTTCGGTCCTACTCGACCGTGACGGACTTGGCGAGGTTACGCGGCTGGTCGACGTCCAGGCCCTTGCCCGTCGACAACTCCAGCGCGAAGACCTGCAGCGGCACCACCGTCAGCAACGGCGCCAACATGGTCGAGGTGCTCGGGACGTAGATCACTTCGTCGGCAAACGGCTGCACCGAGTCGTCGCCCTCTTCGGCGATGACCAAGGTGCGCGCACCACGGGCGCGGATCTCCTGAATATTGGAGACCACCTTGCCGTGCAGACCGTGCGGAGTGTCCGGGCTTGGCACCACGATGAAGACCGGCTGCCCCGGCTCGATCAGGGCAATCGGGCCGTGCTTAAGTTCGCCCGCCGCAAAGCCTTCGGCGTGAATGTAGGCGAGCTCCTTGAGTTTGAGCGCACCCTCCATGGCGATCGGATAGCCCACGTTCCGGCCGAGGAAGAGCACTGAACGTGTGTCGACCATGAAGCGAGCGATCTCCCGGACTCGGTCCATCCCTCCAAGGACCGCCTCGATCTTCGCCGGTATACCGTGCAGCTCGGCCAGGACCTCTTGGGCGTCGTCGGCGTAGGTCTGCCCGCGCAACTGCGTGAGATAGAGGCCCAGCACATAACTAGCGGTGATTTGCGCGAGGAAGGCCTTGGTGGAGGCGACCGCGATTTCCGGGCCAGCGTGCGTATAGAGCACAGCATCTGATTCGCGCGGAATGGTGGACCCGTGAGTGTTGCAGATGGAGATGGTCAGCGCGCCGAGTTCTCGGGCGTGCTTGACCGCCATCAGGGTGTCCATCGTCTCGCCCGACTGACTAATCGAGACGACCAAGGTGCGCTCATCAATGATCGGGTCGCAATAGCGGAACTCGTGCGCCAGCGCGACCTCAACCGGGATCCGCGTCCAGTGCTCGATCGCGTACTTCGCGACCATTCCGGCGTAGGCCGCCGTTCCGCAGGCCACAAACACAATGCGACTCACGTCCTGGAGGCGCTCTTCGGAGATCCGCAGTTCGTCAAGCGTCAGGCGCCCCTCGGCGTCGGTACGACCCAAGAGAGTGTCGCCGACAGCCTGCGGCTGCTCGTTGATCTCCTTCTCCATGAAGGTGTCGTAGCCACCCTTTTCCGCGGCCGCCGCGTCCCAGTCGACGTGGTAACGCTTGCCTTCGGCGGGGCTGCCATCGAAGTTGATCACCGTCGCGCCCTCCGGCGTGATGGTGACGATCTGATCCTGTTCGAGTTCCATGGCTTCGCGGGTGTAGCCGATGAACGCGGCGACGTCCGAGCCGAGGAAGTTCTCGCCTTCGCCAAGGCCCACGACAAGCGGGCTGTTGCGCCGGGCTCCCACCACGACGCCGGGCTGGTCACTGTGCACCGCGAGCAGGGTGAAGGCGCCCTCAAGGCGCTCCACGACCCGCTGCATAGTCCGAGTCAAGTCACCGTCGAAGGCTCGCGCGAGCAGGTGCGCCACGACCTCGGTGTCGGTCTCGCTTTCGAAGACGACACCCTCAGCGGCAAGTTCGCCTCGCAGCGCGTGGAAGTTCTCAATGATCCCGTTATGGATGAGGGCAAATTTGTCGTCAGTTCCACCCCGGTGCGGGTGCGCATTCTCGTCAGTGGGGCCCCCATGGGTGGCCCAGCGCGTATGACCTATACCCGTCGAGGATCCAGAAAGTGGACGCGCGCCGAGCTCGTCGCGCAGATTCGCGAGCTTGCCAGCCTTCTTCGCAGTGACCACCCGATCACCGCCGACCAGCGCCACCCCAGCTGAGTCATATCCCCGATACTCCAGGCGAGCCAGGCCCTCCATGACAACGTTCAAAGCTCGCTCATCGGCGTTCGCGCCGACGTAGCCGACAATTCCACACATGTGCGGAAGCCTAAGCGTTCTCTAGCCAAGAGCACGCATCGTGTCATTCCGAGACACAATGACCCGGTGACCGCTTCGACGTCGACCACCGCACTGGGCCGTGCGCCTGCCCCCAAATCGCCGTACGTCAGCCTCGATCGAGATGCCTGGGCCCGGTTACGCCAGCAGCATCCGATGCGGCTGGACTCCGACGATTTGCAGCGACTGTCTGGGCTCAATGAGCCGATTGACCTCACCGAGGTCGAAGAGATCTACCTACCCCTGTCGCGACTCCTCAGCTTCTATGTCGCCGCGACCGCGGGCCTGCACCAAGTCACCTCCGACTTCCTCGGCGAACGACCGGCCAAGACACCGTTCGTCATCGGTGTCGCAGGATCGGTGGCAGTCGGTAAGTCAACGACTGCTCGACTGCTCCGTGAATTGCTCGCCCGATGGGATGACACCCCTCGCGTTGACCTGATCACGACCGACGGCTTCCTCTTTCCGAATGCCGAGCTCGAACGGCGAGGCTTGTTGCAGCGCAAGGGTTTTCCCGAAGCGTACGACCGGCGCGCTCTGGTCCGATTTGTCTCCGAGGTGAAGTCGGGCAAGCCAGAAGTCACCGCGCCCGTCTACTCCCACCTGGTCTACGACATCGTGCCCGATGAGCACATCGTGGTGCGCAGGCCTGATGTCCTCATCGTCGAAGGACTCAACGTCCTGCAGCAGCCGGTCGTGACCCCAGAGCGTAGGTCGCCGCTCGCCCTGTCGGATTTCTTCGATTTCTCCATTTACGTCGATGCTCGCGAGGCCGACATTCGCAACTGGTACGTCGACCGCTTCCTCACCTTGCGGCAGACAGCATTCGCCGACCCGGAATCCTATTTCCACCGGTATGCCTCCCTGTCCGACGAGGAGGCCATCGACACCGCCTCCGGGATTTGGGAACGCATTAACCACCCCAATCTGGCGCAGAACATCGTGCCCACGCGCAGCCGGGCCAGCCTGGTGATGCGCAAGGACGCCCAGCACGCGGTCCACCAGGTTCTCTTGCGCAAACTGTGATCAGCGTCCCGGGCTGTTAGGCCGGTTCAGGCCTGCCAGCGCGAGCCATTGATAACACGTCCAGGGCATCGTCCAGCTCCGCCTCGGTCAGGTCACCACGTTCGAGATGCCCTCGCTCAATGACCACTTCGCGGATGGTCTTCCCTTCAGCCACCGCCTGTTTAGCCACGGCGGCCGCCGCCTCGTAGCCGATCTTGGCGTTCAGAGCGGTGACGATGGCTGGGCTGCTCTCGGCGTACCGCCGGCACACCTCGACATTGGCCTGAAGTCCGTCGATACACCGGACCGCGAGCGCCGAACAGGCACCGCTAAGAAAGGTGACCTGCTCCAGCAGCGCCCGCCCCATGACGGGCAGCATGACGTTGAGTTCGAAGGCGCCACTGGCGCCTGCGGCAGTGATAGCCGCGTCATGACCAACAACTTGCGCACAGACCATGAGGGTGGCCTCAGGCAACACCGGATTAACCTTGCCGGGCATGATGCTCGACCCGGGTTGTAGGTCAGGCAACTGCAGTTCACCCAGTCCGGTCCGAGGCCCTGACCCCATCCACCGCAGGTCGTTGCAGATCTTGGTCAGCGATACCGCCAGCGTTCGCAAGGCCCCACTGAGCCCGACGACAGCGTCTTGACTACTTTGCGCCTCAAAGTGGTCCGTCGCTTCGCGCAGTGGAAGGCCCGTATCGGCGGCCAACTGCTCAATCACCCGCGCAGCAAACCCCGGCCGAGCGTTCAAGCCGGTTCCAGTGGCGGTACCCCCAAGCGGCAACTCGTGGATGTACGCCACCGCCTCGCCGATGCGCCGTCGCCCTAAGGCGACTTGCGCGGCATAGCCGGCGAACTCCTGGCCCAACGTCACCGGCACCGCGTCCATGAGGTGCGTACGCCCGGCCTTGACCACGTCCGCGAACTCAGCAGCCTTGTTCGATAAGGACGTCTGCAGGGCCGCAAGCGCAGGGTCGAGGTGTTCCGCGACGGCCACGGCTGCCGCGAGTCGCAGCGCGCTGGGAAAGGTGTCGTTGCTGGATTGCCCCGCATTGACATGATCGTTGGGGTGGGCTTCGACGCCAGCGCGCGACGCGAGATGGCTCAACACCTCGTTCACGTTCATATTGGTCGAGGTGCCGGACCCGGTCTGGAAGACATCGACGGGGAAATGCTCGTCGTGAGCGCCGTCGGCGACCGCCCGCCCAGCCTCGGCAATGGCCTGCGCCTGTTCCGTGGTCACGACGCCCAAGACGCCATTGACTTGTGCCGCTGCGGCTTTGATGCGGGCGAGCGCGTGCACGATCTCCTTGGGCACGACCTGGCCCGAGATCGGAAAATTCTCCGCAGCGCGGGCCGTTTGAGCGCCGTACAACGCATCGACCGGCACCTGGACGGCGCCCATGGAGTCGTGCTCGAGTCGAGTTGTCTGGGAAGTCTTGGTCATGTCTCCATGATGCGCCGGGATCAAGGAGCCACAATGGGTGCATGCACCTGCTCCGTCGACGACCCGTCGCGATCGCCTACTGGCTGGCTGCTTTTTTCCTCTCGGTATGGGTTGGGGTCCTCGTCTCCGGGTGGGCTAGCGATTCAGCGCAGACCACCGGACCAGACGGCGAACCCACCGCCAACGGCGTGCAAGTCGTCTATGGCCTGGTGGGGTTCATCCTCGGCCTGCTTGGCGTCGTGGCAGTCTTCGCCGCAATCTGGATGGTCCTCTGGGCCCGGGAGCGCAGGCGCCAGGACCCAGAGGACGACTGGGATGACAGCGAGATGGACGACCTCCTCGTGGACGAGGACGGCGAACCTCTCCACTGACCCAATCTCAGACTGGGCACTCCGTCAGGGCGCCTAGCAGGTAGGTGAACTTCGCATCCTGAACGATCGGGTCGGCGACCGGCTGATCCGGCAGTCCTGTCGCGAGCCGCCAGTTCGGGTTGGTGTTTGTACTCCAGACCCGGTCGGACTTAAAGACCCGGCCATCCGAGGCAATCGCAAACATCATCTGACCAAGACCTCCGCTGGTGCCATGGACATCGACGATGGTGGCGCCCTGCAGCAAGTCGGCCGAAGGAGTGACATCCCGGAAGGGAAAGATGCCCACGCTGGTGCCGGCGGCATACAACTTTCCGTCGGTCACGACGTGGACCATCTTGGTTGCTTTAGACCCTGTCGAGTCCGGAGTGATGAGCAGCTGCTTGTCGGCGAGTTGGCCTTGGAGAACGCCCGCGAGGTTGCGGTTCTGGGCGCCCTCTTGGGAGTACAACCCTCCGCTGGCATCGACGAACAAGATGGTCGATTGGCTGAATTCGCGGCTCGCGCTCTCGTGCGGAGCCGCGAATTTCACCAGCGGCGCCTCCCATTGGGCGAACGCGTTGCGGAAGTTCCGCAGCACCGTAGGACGGGCGCCGGACGTTGACTGCACGCTGTAGAGGTTTCCGTCCTGACCGATGACCGAGACCATCTCTGAGGCATTGCCCTGCGTGATGGTCCAGTCGACGAGCGGCGTCGGGAACCCGGTGATCTCCGACCAGGTTCCACGTTGCGGCCCGGAGAAGGGCGTCGACCACAGTTTCCCGTCGGAGGTCTCGACGTAGTACGTGCCGATGCCGTTGCTGGTCGCGATGTTGACCGGTGTTCCGGGTGGGTTCGGCAGCGCCTGCGCGATCGGTTCGGTCGTTCCCGTGGTGTTGGAGACAAAACTGGTCAGTTGTCCACCGGCCATGACCAAGCTGTTGCCTGAGATCTGGGAGGAACTGATGGTCATGTCGCTGAGGCTGCCGGTGAGAGGCGTTTCGTACCACTGGCGGCCGTTCCCGGCAGTCAGGCCGTTGTTCTGGGCCTCCCTGGCGGTGTAAATCTTGCCGTCGCTCATCTGGGCGTAGATCGCGCCGTCTGAGGCGTGGACGAACTCGAAGGACTCTCCCGCGGGCAGCCCCTCAGTCACCGTCGTGACGAAGTCGGTAGGTCGGAAGCCGTTGTTCCCGACATAGAGAACCTGTCCGCCTGCAGGGGCGACCACCTGGAGGGTCGCCGTCTCGCTTGCCTCGCCTGAGGTCGCGGTGATCGTGGCAGCGGTCGCCGAGATGGGGGCGGTGATCGCGGGAACTGCAACAGTGCCATCGGCGTCGGTCGGAAGCGTCTTGGTGTCAGTGCCGTCGCTGAACGTGAAACCGGCCGGGAGAGTGATCGTGACAGGAGTGCCGACTGGGGCAGGGTTTGCGCCATTTGTCACGGTGATCACGACGTCCGTGAGATCACCACATCCGTCGATGGTGTAACTCGGCTGGTCGAATTCCAGCGTGGGTTCGGGCGACGCCGCGGTTGCGGGAGAGGCTGCGGCCACTGCGATAGTGGGGATCGACCACGCGGTTCCGGCGACGAGAGTACGCCGTCCGATCGTCCGTCGAGAATGCTCAGATGGGCGTTCTGGGGTGGGGTGATTCATGGTTGGGGCCTCCATGGCATACGGATACGTGTCGGAGGCCGTGAGTCGGCTCAAACACCCCAAAACATGCACGACTCTTTGACCCCCGCCAGGCACGCTAACACCCGTGTAGGCGCCCGATCGAGGTCCACCGGTGAATTTTCTGGGTGCGGGCTGTCACTGACTATTCGTGCCCGGTTTCCTCTAAGAGATCCGTCACCAGAGCCGCGATCGGGCTGCGTTCGCTGCGGTGCAGCGTCACGTGACCGAACAGTGGATGACCCTTCAATTTCTCGATCACCGCCGCGATGCCATCGTGCCGCCCGACGCGCAGGTTGTCTCGCTGCGCCACGTCATGGGTGAGCACCACGCGCGAGTTCTGCCCGATACGAGACAGCACGGTTAGGAGCACGTTGCGCTCCAACGACTGCGCTTCGTCCACCACGACGAAGGCGTCATGAAGCGAGCGCCCGCGGATGTGGGTTAGTGGCAACACTTCCAGCAGGTTTCGCTCGATCACTTCCTCGACAACCTCTCGTGAGCAGACTGCGCCGAGGGTGTCGAAGACGGCCTGCGACCAGGGACCCATCTTGTCGTCCGACGTACCCGGCAGGTACCCCAACTCCTGCCCACCGACGGCGTAGAGCGGACGGAACACGATCACCTTCCGGTGCTGCCGCAACTCCATCACCGCCTCCAGGCCAGCGCACAGCGCGAGTGCCGACTTGCCCGTTCCGGCCCGACCGCCAAGAGACACGATGCCGACGTCCAGGTCGAGCAGCAGATCCAGCGCGATGCGTTGTTCTGCGCTACGCCCGTGCAAGCCGAAGGCATCCCGGTCCCCACGGACGAGGCGTACGGACTTGTCTGCCATGACACGCCCCAGTCCGCTGCCTCGGCCGCCGAGCATCACCACCCCGGTGTTGCAGGGCAGATCTGCCGCGCTGGGCAAGTCGACCCGGCCCGATTGATACAACGTGTCCAGGTCCTCGTCGGTCGCTTCGACTTCCTCGAGGCCCGTCCAACCAGAGTCAACGGCGAGTTCGGCTCGATATTCATCAGCCTTCAAACCCACCGCGGAGGCCTTGACCCGAAGCGGCAGATCCTTGGAGACGATCGTGACATCGAAGCCCTCGTTCGCAAGATTGCGCGCGACCGCGAGGATCCGAGTGTCGTTGTCCCCCAAGCGGAATCCGGCAGGTAGGGACGTGGGGTCGGTGTGATTGAGCTCGACTCGCAGGCTGCCGCCATCGCCCATGGGTACGGGCGCATCGAGTTGGCCGTGCTCGACCCTCAGGTCATCAAGGATTCGGAGCGCCTGCCGGGCGAAGTAACCCAGTTCGGCGTGATGGCGCTTGGCCTCGAGTTCGGTCACGACCACGATCGGAAGGACGACCTCATGCTCAGCAAACCGCGTCATTGCCCGCGGGTCAGACAGGAGAACTGAGGTATCCAGGACGAACGTCTGGACCGTCGATGCGGGCGACCGCGGTGCTGCCGCTGCGGGGCGAGAGGACTGCCGGGCTGTAGCCATGGTCAAACTCCTCGTCGTCGCAGCGCTCGCCGCGACGACCTACTCTCGGACGAGGTGCCGGGACCGGGCCCTTGCCATTCCAAGAGCCGGAACCGGCCCTTGGGTCCGGAGCTGAGTTCGCTCCATAACGTGGGCCTCCCGGTACGCCAGCGGGTGCTGTCGTACACGGCCGACGTTACGACGCTCGGCCCGCTTTACCCGGCAGATCTGACGCGACGCGCCGATCTTTCGCCGTGCGTTCGGGAGTCGTTCACCGGCGTACCGCGTCAACTGTGAAGCAGCGCGGCCGTGTCGTGGGAAGCAGTGCAGTACCCGTCGAGCAGGTTCCGCGCTGTCGTCACCGAATCGACCAGCGGGTGGTTTGCGAAGGCTGCCAGCGCGCGGTCGGCCGAGCCCTCTCGCACCGCCTGGATCACGAGCCGCTCGACGGCCTTGACCTGCTGCATCAAGCCCAGCATGGCGCCCTGCGGCGGCGCGATCGACACCGGTCGCGGCCCATTCTGGTCGACGGTGCACATCACTTCGACCGACGCATCCTCAGGAAGCTGCGGCACGGTCGCACCATTGCGAACATTCAGAATGAGCCGGGCCGGTTCGTCGTGAGCGATGGCACGCATCAACGCCAGGGCGACTCCTTCATAGCCACCGCTTTCCAGGTCCTCGGCGTCGCGCGCCTCATCGTCCGCGCGTGCCTCACGCATATAGGTGGCTTCGCGCTCGGCCCGGGCGTGATTCCACAGGTCCGACGCGCGCTCGGGGTCCCGCTCGGCCGCGCGGTAGAAGGCCTCTTGCTGGTCGCGCACGAACTCTCCGCGGGTCTGGTCGGCCGCGATGATCGCCGCGACCGCCTCCCGGTTGTAGTAGTAGTAGTAGAGGTATTCGTTGGGGATCGCGCCGAGCGTCGCCAACCACGCAGGGCCAAAGAGCCTCCCCTCCTCCAGGGTCATAAGGCGATCCGCATCTGCCAAGAGGTCAGGAAGCACATCCCTGCCGTCATGATTAAGCCCTCGAAGCCAGCCCAGGTGATTGAGTCCTACGTAGTCAATCTCCACCGACGCCTCGGCGTCTCGAAGACCCAGGGCCTGGATTGCCCTGCGCGCCAGGCCAATTGGCGAGTCACAAATTCCGATTACTCGATCACCCAGCACTCCCTGCATCGCCTCGGTGACGATCCCGGCCGGGTTCGTGAAGTTGATGACCCATGCCTGCGGTGCGCATCGAGCGACCCGTTCAGCGATGTCGAGCGCGACAGGCACGGTCCGCAATGCGTACGCCAACCCACCAGGCCCGGTCGTTTCCTGACCGAGGACGCCCAGGTCGAGCGCAACCCGCTCGTCAGCGATCCGCCCCGCAAGGCCGCCAACCCGGATCGCGGAAAACACGAAGTCCGCGCCGGTCAGCGCCTGATCCAGGTCAACGGTCTCGACGATGGTCGGCGCGTCGTCCACACCGTTGGCCATCTGACGAAGCACACCACTGATCACGGCGAGTCGCGCCGGGTCGGAGTCTTGCAACACGACCTGAGTCACCCGACCTGGGCCGCGATCGCGCAACAGGGCGCCGTACACCAGGGGGGTGCGAAAACCTCCGCCACCGAGCATCGCCAACTTCATCGACATACCACTTTCACTCCGGCCTCTTGGCAGGCACGGAGTGTTTCCGCGTCCGCCCCTTTATTAGTGACCAACATGTCCACTTGCTCCGGTCCGCAGACCTGATAGCTGCCCGTGCCGGGCAGCTTGCGCTGGTCTGCCAGCACCACGACTTCCCTGGCCGCAGCGAGCAACCGACGCTTGACGGGCACCTCGACGATCGTGGTGTCCATCACTCGTCCATCGGCATCAATTCCGCTGGTACCTAAGAAAACTCGGTCGAGAGCTACCTGACGCAACGCGTCTTCGGTCAGCATCCCCACTAAGGAGTGATAGGAGCGACGGACGACCCCGCCCAACAGAATGAGCTCGACAGTGGCGTCATCCCGCAGGACGTCCAGAACCGCCAAACTGTTCGTGACCACGGTGATCGGCCGACCACGCAGATGGCGAGCAACTGCTGCGGTGGTCGTCCCGATATCGAGCGCCACGACCTCCCCATCGAGGACCTGCTCAGCCGCGGCTGCAGCCACCACTTCCTTATCGGGGCGCTCCTCTTCGACGGCCTGATCGAAGGTCCGGTCTTCCTGGGCCTCCCATGCCTGCACTGGATGGGGTTGGAGGTGTTCCCTGGGTGCGGCGCCGCCATGTACCCGGGTCAAAGCGCCAGCAAGGTGGAGTTGCTGCAGGTCGCGCCGAACCGTCGAAGCGCTCACCTCGAGTGCGCGAGCCAGGTCTTCGACGCTCACGACATGGTGGGCGCGCAAGTGCTCCAGGATCTGCGCATGGCGTTGAACCTTCACGAACACACCCTAACCGGAATGCGCAAAATCGCGCATCTATGAGCATCATTCTTCGATCTATTGGCCGCGATCTCTTGCGTAGCGGCATCGACCGCGCAAGAATACGCATAATCACGCACTAAGGGCGTACTAGAAACACATCAGGAGTCTTGTTCGCACATGAGCACTTTTGACCCACTCGCGTCCCAGCGCGGCGGCGATGACCCAGAGTTCGACGTCTTCCTTCATGGCACCGTCTTTCTCGACATCATCTTTACCGGGCTACCCCAGATGCCCGAAGACGGTACGGAAGTGTGGGCTGACGGGATGGGCTCGTGCCCCGGCGGGATCGCCAACCTCGCGGTGGCCGCGGCCCGCCTAGGACTACGCACCTCTCTGGGCGCCGCCTTCGGCGACGATGACTACGGCCAGTTCTGTTGGCAATCTCTGCAAGACGAAGGCGTCGAACTCGCTCACTCCAAGCGCTATGCCGACTGGCACTCCCCCGTCACGGTGTCCTTAGCCAGCGATCACGACCGCCGCATGGTGACGCACGGCCATCAGCCCCACGAGGACGCCACGACGATGATCGGTACGGCACCGCGGGCTCGCGCACTTCTGCTCGACCTTTCACCGGATGAGCCCCTGGGCAAAGGCGACCCGGGCCGTGCCTGGGCCGATGGCGCCCGCGAAGCAGGGGCCAAGGTCTTCGCCGATGTCGGCTGGGACCAGTCGGGTCAGTGGAATCCAGCAGTCCTAGACGACCTCGCGCATTGCTACGCCTTCACACCCAACGCGGCAGAGGCCATGGCCTACACCCGCACGACCACGCCACAAGAGGCGCTTTATGCCATCGCCGATCGAGTCCCTCTCGCCGTCGTCACGAATGGTGCCGAAGGCGTTCTGGCCATCGATAGTGAAAGCGATGAGGAAGTCTCCATCCCTGCCCTGCGGGTCCCGGCGACTGACCCCACCGGGGCCGGTGATGTCTTCGGCGCCGCACTCCTCACCGGAACGCTCGCCGGCTGGCCGCTCTCCCACCGCTTGCAGTTCGCCGGCTTGTGCTCGGCATTGTCCGTTCAGCAGTTTGGTGGGTCCCTCGCGGCGCCCGGCTGGGGAGACATCGCCGACTGGTGGCACCACACCCGTGAACTGACCGATACCTCCTCGCACGCCCGGTCAGTACGCCGCCGCTACGCCTTTCTCGACGACCTCATCCCGCCCGCACCGGTCCACGCCACCCGCCGTGCCGCAGCCACCATTGCCCGGCTTTCTGACGCCTAGACCACATCCCCCTACCGCCCCGTCACCGCCACGTTCTCAGGAGTTCTCATGGTTACCGTTCCTCGCCGCTCAGTGCTCGCGCTCGGGGCCAGCGGGCTCACGCTGGCGGCCTGCGCTCCGGGTGGAGGTAGCGACCAGTCCTCCGGATCCGCGAAGCCCGCCGCAGACATCAACACCGATGCCAAGAGCCTCGGCAAAGTCACGCTCACCGTCTGGGACCAGGAGGTTCGCGGCGGTCAGAAGCAGCAGATGGAAACGCTCATCGGGCAGTTCGAGAAGAAGTACCCGAACATCAAGATCAAGCGAGTGTCCCGTTCCTTCGACGATCTCAGCAAGACTCTTCGTCTAGCCATGAATGGCGACAACGCTCCAGATGTGGTGCAGGCCAACAACACTCGCTCGCAGATGGGCAAGTTCGTCAAGGCAAAACAGATCGTGTCCCTGGACAACTACGCAAAGGCCTACGGCTGGGACGACCGGTTCTCCGACTCGATCAGGTCGGTGTCCTCGTACTCTCCGGACGCCACGACATTCGGCTCAGGTCAGCTCTACGGCGTACCGCAGGTCGGCGAGGTCGTGGGCATCTACTACAACGCCGACAAACTCAAGAAACTCGGCATCAAGGCACCGAAGACCTGGGCCGAATTCGACAAGGCACTCGCCACCGCGAAGTCCAAGGGAGAGGTCCCGCTGGCCTTCGGCAATCTTGAAAAATGGCCAGCGGCCCACGTGTTCGGGCTCCTGCAGGGTCGGTATACCGACGCCAAGGCCATTCGTACTCTCGGATTCGGCGAGAGCGGCGGTGATTGGGAGTCCGACAGCAATCTCAAGGCTGCGTCGGCGTTCCGTGACCTGGCGACCAAGGGCTACTTCGCCAAGGGGTTCAACGGGCAGGGATATGACCCTGCCTGGCAGGCGTTCAGTAAAGGCACTGGTGTCTTCCTCATCGCAGGCACCTGGCTCCAGGCCGACCTTGCGAAGGCGATGGGCGATGCGGTGCGCTTCACCCTGCCACCAGCACCCGAGGGCGGAGATATCCCGCTCGCCCCCGGCGGGACCGGGCTGCCCTTTGCGATCACCTCCAAGGCCAAGAAGCCGGATGCGGCGGCGGCGTACCTGGACTTCATCACTTCGCCCGAGGCGATGAAGATCCTGACCGACACCGGCAACCTCCCGGTGTCCGAGACCTCCAAGCAGAAGGCGCCCGACCGGCTGGCGACCGACGTCTTCGATGCGTTCTCCACCATCTCCACGGACGACGGTTTGCTCCCCTACCTCGACTGGGCCACACCCACGATGGGAGACACCATTGGCGCCGCCCTCCAGGGTCTTCTCGCCGGGAAGGCATCGGCGGAGGCAACGCTGAAGACGCTGGCAACGGACTACCAAGAATTCACCGCGAAATGAGCGTGCGTTGAACGCATCTCGCGCGCCCGGTTCACCCCGCCTGATCGGCTATGTCTTCATCCTGCCGGCCTTCGTGGTCTATGCCGCGTTCGCGTTGTACCCGCTCCTGAAAGCGGCGTACCTGTCGCTGTGGCACTGGGACGGGTCATCTCTGGCCACGTGGGCTGGGTTGTCGAACTACACCGAGGTGTTCACCGACGATCGACTACGCAGCGCATTCATTCATGCGTTTGTCATGATCGGGTTCTTTGCGGTACTGCCGCTGGTGATTGGGTTGGTCCTCGCATCGGTCCTGCACCGCGGCCAGGTGCGCGGACGAAGCATCTTCAGATCCGTGGTGTTCCTGCCACAGGTCATCGCGATGGCCGTGATCGCGGTGGCCTGGCGCCAGGTGTACGCACCCGAAGGCACGCTGAACGGCGTGCTGTCCGCTATCGGGTTGGACAGCCTCACCCGCGGCTGGCTCGGCGATTTCACCTTGGCCCTGCCCGCGGTCGGCGTAGTCGGGACATGGTTCGAGAGCGGCCTGGTGACGATCCTGCTGCTCGCGGGTATGAGCCGCATCCCCGGTGATCTGTACGAAGCCGCTCGGTTGGATGGCGCTGGGCCGATCCGGGAATTCTTCGCCGTCACGCTCCCGTCCGTGCGCGGAGAGATCGCCGTCGCGCTCACCCTCACGGTGATCGCGGCGCTCAAGACCTTTGATCTCATCTACCTCACGACGAAGGGTGGACCGGGACACAGCACGTCCGTGCCGTCCTACGAGGTCTACTACCAAGCCTTCGAACTCGACCAGGTCGGGCTCGCGTCGGCCATCGGAGTCGTCCTGGCCGTGATCATCTTTGCCATCTCGTTCGTCATCACTCGCGTCGCAGATCGGACTACTGACCGATGAACGTCAAGCGGACCGAACGCGCGATGAACTACGCGATCCTGGTGGCTTTCGCGATCACTGCCCTCTTCCCGATCGTCATGATCCTGGTCAGCGCTTTTCAGGCTGACGGCGATAGCTCCGGCGGCTTCTCGAACTTCCAAGACGCCTGGGAGATCGGCCGATTCAGCGAATACCTCAAGAACAGCCTCATGGTCTCGGCGTTCGTGGTGCCGGTCAGTTTGGTGCTGTCGGTCCTCGCCGGGTACGCCTTCGGCACCATGACCTTTCCCGGCCGAGACCTTCTCTTCTACCTCATGCTGATCGGCATCATGCTCCCCGCCGAGGCCCTCGTCGTTCCGCTCTACTACGACCTTGAAGCGATCGGCATGGTCGATACGTTCTGGGCCATTGCCCTCCCCCAGGTCGCGCAGTCAGTCGCCTTCGGGACCTTCTGGATGCGGGCCTTCTTCCGATCAAGTCCGCACGCCGTCGTGGAGGCCGCCCGCATTGACGGCGCCAGCACCTCGCGCATTCTGTGGCAAGTGCTCGTGCCGTTGGCTCGGCCAGCCATGATCACGTTGGTCGTCCTGACCTTCATGTGGACCTGGAACGAGTTCCTCATCCCACTGGTGATGGCGCCGACCAATGAGGGCCTGCGTACGGCACCGCTCGGCCTCGGGTTCTTCGCCGGTCAATACACCCAAGGTGGGGCTCTGTTGGCCGCTGGTGCGACGATCGTGGCGCTGCCTGTGGTGGTTGTGTATCTCTTCCTGCAGCGACATTTCATCTCCGGCATGCTCGAGGGCGCGGTCAAGGACTGACCACCGGTGATGCGACCCAAGGCTCAGGCGCCGAAGCGACGCTCCCGTTCGGCATAGGCGCGCAGCGCCCGCAAGAAGTCGACGCGACGGAAGTCGGGCCAGTACGCCTCACAAAAGTAGTACTCCGAGTGCGTGCTCTGCCACAGCAGGAATCCTCCGACGCGCTGCTCCCCCGAGGTGCGGATCACCAGGTCCGGATCCGGTTGCCCCTTCGTATACAGGTGCGAAGCGATCGCGTCGACGTCAATCTCCTGGGCGAGTTCCTCCATGGAGGTGCCCTTGGCGGCGTGCTCGCGCAGGAGTGACCGTACGGCGTCGGCAATTTCCTGACGCCCGCCATAGCCGACCGCGATGTTGACGACCAGGCCCTCCACGTCGCTGGTGCTGGCCACGGCCCGCTTCAGCACTTCGGTCGTCTCGGCGGGCAGGAGGTCGAGCGCCCCCATCGCGTTGAGACGCCACCGCTTAGCCGCCGCAAGATCGCCGACGACGTTCTCGATGATGTCGAGCAAGGGGGCAAGTTCCGCAGCCGACCGGTTGAGGTTGTCGGTGGACAGCAGCCACAGCGTCACGACTTCGACATCGAGTTCCTCACACCAGCCAAGGAACGGCTTGATGTTGTCGGCGCCCGCACGGTGGCCCGTCTCGGAGTCAGCACCACGCAACTTCGCCCAGCGGCGGTTCCCGTCCAGCATCACGCCGACGTGCCGCGGCAGTCGCTCCGCTGGCAGCGACCGGCTGAGGTTACGTTCGTACGCCTTGTAGGCCAGGTCGAAGATGCCCGGCATGGCCCACTCCCCTCAGACAAGACTGCGTAAGGTGCTGACGGTACCGCCCAGACCTGACTGAATGACACTTCACGTCAGCATGTGGCGAAGATCCCCAGCCGCTGCACAGTGAAAGGACCTACTCTGGTGACATGACCAATGCTGCAGCCGCCGTCGCGCAAGGCCGCGATAGCGCGCGCGAACTCGCCAGGATGGTCAAACCGAAGTTACGCGGATGGCTGCACCTGGGTATGGCGCCGATATCTCTGATCGCCTCGATCGTGCTCGTCGTGCTGGCGCCCACCGATCGCGCCCGTATTGGCGCGCTGATCTTCGGGCTGTCAGCAGTCCTGTTGTTTACCACGTCGGCCGTCTATCACCGCGGCGAGTGGACCCCCCGAGTCGCGGGCGTCCTGAAGCGGTGGGACCACTCCAATATCTTCGTCATCATCGCCGGTACCTACACGCCGTTCGCGTTGACTTTGCTGCCGCGCGAGCAGGCCATCCAGTTGCTGCTGATCGTCTGGTCTGGCGCGCTGGCCGGGGTGCTGTTCCGCATCTTCTGGGTGGGCGCACCGCGCTGGCTCTACGTTCCGGTATACGTCGCTCTCGGCTGGGTCGCAGTGTTCTACTTCGGTCCCCTGATGGAAGCAGGCGGCGTCGCAGTGATCACCTTGATCGCCCTCGGCGGGTTGCTCTACACCATGGGCGCGATCGTCTACGGCACCAAGCGCCCCAACCCATCACCCCGATGGTTCGGCTTCCACGAGGTATTTCACGCCTTCACGGTGCTCGCGTTCGCCGCTCACTATGTTGCGGCCTCGCTCGCGATCTACACCTCACAAGCCGCCTGGGTCTGACTCCCCCTTCGGAGCCGCATTCGTCTCAGCACGCTGGGCCACGCGCGCTGCGGCTTCACGCTCCTCACGAAGGCGAATATTCCGCAGCCGCGTGTTCATGCTGCGGAACAGGAACCAACACGCGATGGCCAGCGTGAAAAGCACGATGAAGCCCGCCAGACCAGCGGTGGTCGTGACGCTCTCGATCGACTCGTTGTTCACGAGGCTGTCTCCCGCTCTCGCACATCGTCGATCACGAGGTCGCCGGCGCCCCCGGTCGCGAGCGCATCAGCATCGCCGAGGGCGCCCAGGCCAGCGAACAGATCGTCCTCATCGCGGTCGGTGGGACGCTCGACGTACGACAGCGCCAGGTCAAAGTCCTCGGTCGGCCAGACCTTGGCCTGAGTCTCCCGGGACACCTTGAAGAAGTTGCCCTGGGGATCGACTTGCGTCGCATGCGCCTTGAGGGCCCCTTCCCGCTGCTCGAAGTAGTCGGCCACGTGAACCCGCGTGGTGATACGCCCGTCGGGTCGCTCATCGAGCCGGGCAATCCAGTCGACGTACGGCGACTCTTCGCCCGCGTCCTCGATCGCTTGGTGCAACGCGCGAATCTTGCCAGCCGAGAACGCCCGGTCGTAGTACAACTTCAGCGGCTGCCATGCCGGACCTGCGTGCGGGTATGCCTCCGGGTCGCCGGCGGCGCGGAAGGCTGCGACGGACACGACGTGGCACATGATGTGATCCGGGTGCGGATATCCACCGTTCTCGTCGTAGGTCGTCAGCACGTGCGGCCGGAAGCGCCTGATCTCGCGCACCAACGCCTCGACGGTGATGTCCTGCGGTTCAAGCGCGAAGCAGCCGCCCGGCAAAGGCGGCATGGGGTCACCTTCAGGAAGGCCAGAGTCCACAAAACCCAGCCAGTGGTGCTGAACGCCCAAGATGCGAGCGGCCTCCGCCATCTCGCGTCGGCGCACCTCAGGAAGCTCCCGCATGATTACCGGGTCGTTCTGCAAGCTGGGGTTGAGCACGTCGCCGCGCTCCCCGCCGGTGCACGAAACAACCAGCACCTCGTGGCCCTCAGCGGCATAGCGCGCGAGCGTCCCTGCACCCTTACTCGACTCGTCATCTGGGTGCGCGTGAACGGCCATTAGACGCATGCGATCGGCCACCTGTCTCCTCCTGGCTGAACCTGCCATAACTGCGCCCCGCACCAGGGCGGCACGGGGACGGGATTATTCTCTCACTGGCGTACAACGCCGCTACAACGCATCAATTCCCAGGAGCCGACGTGCCATTTCCTCGCCCCGCCCCGGAGCAACGGAAATGGTGGCTCTTCGGTGGCGTCACCATCACTATCGCCGTCCTTGTCATTGTGTGGTTCGGCCTGTCGGCCACCGCTGGCATCACATGGACCGATACCGGGCATCAGACCGTCGACGACCGAACGATCAAGGCGCGATTTGATGTCGTCGACGCCGATCGTGGGCCAGTGACCTGCACTCTGGCCGCGCTATCCGAGACCAAGGCCGTCGTGGGGAAACGTACCGTTGAGCTGCCGCCGAGTGAGTTTGAGTCCACCCGGCATACCGTGCCGGTGAAGACCGCCGAACGTGCGGTGGCGGTCCAAGTCGATGAGTGCATTCGCACCGGATCAGCAGAGCGCTAAGCGCGGCGTCCGGCCCGAGGGTCAGGTGTCATCGCGACATCGGTGCTAGAGTTGTCTATTCGCACTCGGTCTGGGTGGTCAGTCGTCTCAACGACATGGCTACACCCGGACCGCGTTGTTTGGGCCCGGTGCCGCGGCGCCGGGCTGACGTACATCCAAGGAGAGAACTGTGACCGACACTGCCAGCGCAAGCTTCCTGACCCAGGACGCCTACGACCGGCTCCACGCCGAGCTCGAAGAACTCTCTGGCCCGGGTCGCACCGAGATCTCCAAGCGCATCGAGGCTGCGCGCGAGGAAGGTGACCTCAAAGAGAACGGCGGATACCACGCCGCCAAAGAGGAGCAGGGCAAGATGGAGGCCCGCATCCGCCAGCTTCAGGAGCTCCTCCGCGACGCGACGGTGGGCGAAGCTCCGCCGGACGACGGCGTGGTCGAGCCGGGCATGGTCGTGACCGTCGAGATCTTCGGCGACACCGAAAAATTCCTGCTCGGGAGCCGCGAGATTGCCGACGACAGCGAGCTCGATGTCTACTCCGAGAAGTCCCCGCTCGGCGCCGCGATCCTCGGGAAGAGCCGGGGCGACAAGGCGTCCTACGAGGCGCCCAACGGCAAGACGGTTGACGTCAAAATCGTGGACGCCACGCCGTACTCCGGCTGACCACACATTCAACGACGCCCCGGTACCGCCCACTCGGCGGGGCCGGGGCGTCGTCGTCTCAGCGAGCGACAGCCCGCTGATAGGTGCGAATCGCCACCGGGACAAAGACCACGAGCAGCAAGATCGACCATCCGACGGTGTAGATCTCCGCATTCCGCAGCGCCCAGGTGTATTCCACGACCGAATCCGGTTTGGGCGGTAGCGATGTCGGGTTGCCGAAACCACTTCGCGCTGCGTGCGCCAAGCTGGATACCGGATTCCAGCCGGCGATCGTCTTCAGGACAGACGGCATGTTCTCGGCCGGCGCGAAGGTGCTCGCGATGAAGGTCAGCGGAAAGATCACGATGAACGAGGCGTTGTTGACGATCTCGGGAGTGCGGACCGCGAGCCCAACAAACGCCATGATCCAACTCACCGCGTAGGCGAACACCAACATCAAGGCGTACGCCACAACGGCGCCCGCAAAGTCTCGGATCCGCCACCCGACGAGCAGTCCGGTCATGGTCATGACAACCAGCACCAGCACGTTGGTCAGCAGATCCGAGAGCGTCCGTCCGAACAGGACGGCGCCAGGATGCATCGGCAACGTCCGGAATCGGTCGATGACTCCCTTCTGCATGTCTTCGGCCATCCCCCATCCGGTAAGGGTGGCGCCAAAGATGATGGTCTGAGCAAAGATGCCCGCCATCAAAAACTCGCGATAGTTTTCGTTGTTGCCGGGGCCGGCGAGGCTGCCGAACACGAAGCCGAACAGCAAAATGAACATGATCGGCTGCAAGGTGGTGAAGACCAGCAGGTCCGGCACCCGCTTGATCTTGATCAGATTGCGCCGGGCTGCGGTCAGGGTGTCCGACACCAGGGTGCTCATCAGGCCTCCTGCGACTGGTCGGTGGCGTCCTCGGTACGAGTGCCCGTCAGGGAAAGAAAAGCGTCGTCCAAGGTGGGTCGGCGGATGCCGATGTCCTGAACCACGATGTTGTGCTCATCGAGTGCCCGGACCGCAGCCAACAACGAGGTCGTTCCGCCGTCCACGGCAACGATGAGTGAGCGGGTGTGCTCCTCGACCTCGGGCTCACCGATGCCGACCCCGGCCAGCACACCGCTGGCCGAGCCGAGCTGACCAGCGTCTTCGATCGTGACGTGCAGACGCTCGCCCCCGACCTGCGCCTTCAACTGGTCGGCGGTTCCTTCGGCAATCACCGTGCCGTGATCGACCACCACGATGTTGTGCGCCAAGCGGTCGGCCTCTTCGAGGTACTGCGTCGTCAGCAGGACTGTGGTGCCCTCTCGGACCAGGTCAGCAATGACATCCCACATCTCGCCACGACTGCGCGGGTCAAGACCCGTCGTCGGCTCGTCCAAGAACACGACGGGCGGACGCGCGATCAGGGCCCCTGCCAGATCCAGCCGCCGACGCATCCCGCCGGAGTAGGTCTTGGCGGGCCGGCTCGCGGCGTCCTCTAGTCGAAACTGTGCCAAGAGTTCGTTGGCCCGCGAGCGCGCCTCGCCCGCTGAGAGGTGGTAGAAGCGCGCCACCATCTCGAGGTTTTCGAATCCGGTGAGGTATTCGTCCACGGCGGCGTACTGGCCGCTCACCCCGATCCGTTGCCGAACTTCATGGGGTTGCTCGACGACATCGAATCCTGCGACAGTCGCTCGCCCCGCGTCGGGACGGATCAGGGTCGTCAGCATGCGCACCGTGGTGGTCTTGCCCGCCCCGTTAGGACCCAACACCCCCAGCACGCTTCCCTGTGGCACCGTCAGCGATATTCCGTCGGCGGCTTTGACCTCGCCATAATGTTTGGCCAGCCCCTCGGCCGTTACCTGATCTGTCACAAGTCAGAGCATGCCACCCGGCACCGACAAGCATCGAACCGATTTTGCTCGGTCTAGGTGAACTGCTGGATTAACGCGACCACGGCGGCGATGGACGCATACGCCGCAATAGCCAGCATCGCGCCACCCAGGAACATGTAGGTCCGTCGTCCGCTAGCCCGGGCGTTCTTCAACACGACCCAGCCGCCCCCACCAAACGCGGCGATGAGGATGAAGATCCCGACGACTCCGAGCAGCACCCCAGCGAATTCACTCAACGACTTCCCTCCAGCGCCTGCTCGAGGTCAGCCAAGAGATCCTCGATGTCCTCGATACCTACCGACAGCCGAATCAGGTCGGCAGGCACCTCCAGCTCAGTTCCTGCGACGCTGGCGTGGGTCATCCGCCCGGGATGCTCGATCAAGGACTCGACTCCGCCGAGCGACTCACCAAGGGTCCACACGGTGGTGCGACCAACCAAGTCGACGGCGCGGTGCTCCCCACCTGCCACCTGGAAGGAGATCATGCCGCCGAATCGCTTCATCTGACGTGCCGCAAGGTCATGGCCCGGGTGCGAGTCCAATCCCGGGTAGTGAATGTGCGTGACATCCGAACGCTCGCGCAGGAAATCGACGACTCGCTCGGCGTTATTGCTGTGCTGCTCCATCCGCAACGCCAGCGTCTTGAGGCCGCGCAGCGTCAACCACGAGTCCATTGGGCCAGCGACCGCTCCCATCGAATTCTGATGGAAGCCAACCCGATCGGCCGCATCCGCAAACTCAGGCACCGCAATCTCCGGAGCGACGACCACCGCACCCCCGACAACATCCGAGTGACCTCCGCAGTACTTGGTCGTGGAGTGCACCACGATGTCGGCGCCCAGGTCGATGGGCTGCTGCAGGTAGGGCGACGCAAACGTGTTGTCCACGACCAGGAGCGCACCGGCATCGTGCGCAATGTCAGCGAGTGCCGCGATGTCGGCGACGTTGAGGAGCGGGTTGGTCGGTGTCTCGACCCAGATCATCTTGGTGACGCCTGGCCTGATCTCGCCGCGCACCGCGTCGGCCTGCGAAACCTTGGCGAGGCTGTGGTCAACACCCCACCGCTTCTGGACCTGGTTGATGAGCCGGTACGTCCCGCCATAGGCGTCCGTCGGCACCACCATGTGATCTCCCGGCTTAAGCAGCCCGCGCATCACGGCGTCCTCGCCCGCCAGACCGGACGCGAACGCGAACGCTTTGGCCCCGCCTTCGAGTTCGGCGATGCACTCCTCGAGGGCAGTCCGGGTCGGGTTGGCCGAGCGGGAGTATTCATACCCCTCGCGAAAGCCACCTACGCCATCCTGCTTGTAGGTCGAAGTCTGATAGATCGCCGGAACTACTGAGCCGGTGCGCGGGTCCGGATCTTGCCCTGCGTGGATCGCACGGGTGGCAAAACCAGGACGCTTATCGTCAGTCATGGGGAAAGGCTATGCGGAACCCTTGTCCGTCCCGCGCGGCCCCAGGAGCAAACTGGACACATGAGGCACCACACCGCACCGCACTCGGACGAACGGCGCGACAGGTGGGATCAGCGCTATGCCGAGCGCCGTCACCAGCATGTCGGCGCTCCCCGGGCCGCGCTTGAACACCTCATCGAGCCTATGGCCGCAGGACACGCCGTTGATCTGGGCGCTGGCAGCGGGAGGCACAGCGTGTGGCTGGCCTCGCTCGGCTGGCAGGTCACAGCCGTCGACTTTTCCCGCGTGGGCCTGGCCATCGGTCAGGATCAGGCCGTCGCCCAAGGGGTCGAGGTGGATTGGGTCGCCGCGGATGTCCGCACCTGGTCGCCACCATCGGCAGTCCTGTTCGACCTGGTGTTGGTGAGTGACCTCCACCTGAGCGGCGTCGACCTTGCTCGCACCATCGGATGGCTCAGACCCGGCGGCCACCTGGTCGTGATTGGGCGCGCGCTGCGCAACCTCACCGACGGCAACGGCGGGCCCGACGACCCCGCGCTGCTCTATACCGTCGCGGACCTGCGCGCTGCGTCTGAGGGTCTTGACGTGCTGCGTTGCGAGGAGATCGTTCGCAGGACCGACCGAGGCAATGTCTACGACGCGCTGCTCGTGGCACGTCGAGTTGAGCGGCTCGCGCCGACCCCAGCCATGCCGGAGTACGCCGAATTGGCCGCGGCGCTCCTGGATTCCAGCACTCTTGTGCGCGCGGTCGTGGGTGGCAGCATGCGAAACCAGCCCGAGCCGACGTACCACCGGGTCGAGTTGCGATATGTCGACCTCAAGGCGGGCCGACGCCTGCACGTCGAGGCGTTCGATGCCACCCAGGCTCATACCAGCAACTATGAACCGGAATCGGCCGCCGCAGAGGTCCAGCGCCTGCTGGCCGAGCCCTACGGGCATTGGCACGTGGAGACCACCTCCGGAACGATCGCCATCCGGGTCAACAAAAAGGGGCGCGCGGTCATCCAGCGCAGCAAGTCCGCTCCCCCAGCGCCGACAGAGCGGGCCCACGATCGCGCCAAAAACCGGTGGCTGAAAGAGTCAGATCCGGTGTTCGCGGCGCTCGGCGTCGCAACTCGCGATGGACAGATCAAGCCGACCCGGCGGGACAAGTTCACGCAGGTCCAAGACTTCCTCGCCAGCCTGGAACCCGTGCTCGACGCGGCGACCGCCGCTGCCGGGGATGGGCCGTTGCACGTGGTCGACCTCGGCTGTGGGAATGCCTACCTGACGTTTGCGGCCTATCGCTATCTCACGCAGGTGCGTGGTCTGACGGTGCGGATGACCGGCGTCGACAGCAAGGCCCAGTCGCGGGAACACAACTCAGCAGTCGCCGAATCACTCGGCGCAGCAAGTGATTTCGAGTTTGTTGAGGCGTTCATCGGCGAAGCCGAGATCGCTGCCCCTCCTCATCTGGTGATGGCATTGCACGCCTGCGATACCGCGACCGATGATGCGCTGGCTCAAGCCGTGCGCTGGTCGGCTCCGGTCCTCGTGACCGCGCCGTGCTGTCATCACGACATCCAACGCCAGTTGGATTCTGGCGACGTGCCCCCGGCATATCGACTCGTGGCTCGCCATGGAATCTTGCGCGAGCGCATGGCGGATGTCCTCACCGACACCTTTCGAGCGGCACTCCTGCGGCAGCACGGGTATCGCGCCGAGGTCATGGAGTTCGTCGACAGCAAGCACACGCCGCGCAATGCCCTCATCCGAGCCGTACGCACCGGCGCGCCGGCCAGCGCGCAGGATCGGGCCGCGTATCAAGACCTTCGCGATCAATGGCAAGTCGAGCCCCGCTTGGAGGTTCTGCTGCGCGAGCATCCCAGTTCGTGAAGACTGACGCTGTGACTGCCCACTCCCCACCTGCCGATTTGGTGTGGCATTACACCGACGCGCCTGGCCTGCTCGCGATCCTCGGCAGCCACACGTTATGGGCCACTTCATCGGCTTTCCTCAATGATCGCCAGGAAGTTCGCCTCGGAGGTGAGGTGGTCTTTCGGCAGGTCCGTGAGCTGGCGGGTTCGCTCGACGGCCCGTGGTCGGAGTTGCTGACGCAGCGCACGGCACGCGCCCGCGAGGACGGCGACCTGCCGAGTAGTTCGTACTACTTCATCCTCAGCGCATCCCAGTCCGGTGACTCACTGGCTATGTGGCGGTTGTACGGCGGCACCCAGGAGTCCTACGCCATCGGCCTGGACCCGGCCGCGCCATTGGGAATCCTGTCCACCACCGGTGTCACCGCTTCGCCGCACCGGGAGGGCTCGGATGTCACCGTGACCGATCGCGGCGAACTCCTCCGCCGAGTGCCGTGGAAGCCAGTCCGCTACCAGCCCGCCGCGCAGGAGACACTGGTCAAGGAGGTGGTGGACCAACTGCCTGACCAACTCGACTCGCTTCGCGATCTGTCCGCAGATGGCGACCGCCCCGGCTCGTTGCCCGAGCCCATTGGGGACATCCTCAATAAGCTCACCGAGGCGATGTTGCTGATCAAACACGAGGGATTCACTGACGAGCGCGAGACGCGGCTGTCACTGGTGGTACGCCAACTCCCGTCGGCCGCAGCCGAATCCGATGTCGTGCGATATCGCGCCACCGCATACGGCATCGCGCCGTACGTCGCCGTCACGGGAGTTTCGTCCGAGGACAATGTGGTGGTGTCTACTGCCCATCACCTACCGATTCGCGCGGTGGCCATCTCGCCATCGCCGAACGGCCAGGAGGCCGAGACATCCGTACGCCACCTGCTTGCCTCGCGCGGCTATCCCGACGTGACGGTGAGCCGCTCGGCCATCCCGTTCCGAGCTGGCTAAGGGCTGACCTCAGACGCCGGTTCACACGGCCGAATCAAGGGCCTTCCAGTCGATGCCGGCGGGCGCCCGCTCGACCACGGTCTGCAGCATTCCGAGGCGGGCGGCACGCAACGCCTCGTCTTCTGCCATGACCAGCACCTCATCAAAAAAGCCCCGTAGCGGGTCAACCAGTGCGCCGGCGTCCGGCAGCCACTCGCGCAGCCCACCACTGGAGTGGTCTGGGAGCGCATCGACAGCATCCGCAAGCACCAACTCAGATGGCTCGGTTAGTGCACTGCGCTCGTAGGTGGCCGCGGTGCCGCTCGGAACGATCCGAGTGATCCGCTGGACGGCCTCCACGGTGGGTGCGAACGCCTCGTCGTGCCGCACCGAATCGATATCTGCCAGCGCACGGTCCACTGTTCCCGGCGATGCAGACAGCGCCGCGAGCGCATCGACCAGACCCGCGGGAACACCCTCGTCGCGAAGCACCTGAGCAAAGCGCCCACGGACGAACTCCGTTGCGTCCTCGACTGATTCGTCGCTGACTTCGACGCCTTGGGTACGCAGTCGGTCGGCGGCGGCCCGCAATCCGGAGTCCACCGTCATAGCCGAGAAAGCGTCGAGCCCACGCAGGATCGCCACCACACCAAGGGCCGCGCGGCGAAGGGCGAACGGGTCGGATGAACCGGTCGGCTTGGCGCCGATCGCAAACATCGCAGCGAGGAGATCGAAACGGTCAGCAAGCGCCAACAGCGCGCCGGGTTTGGACTGTGGCAGCGCATCGCCCGCCTGACGCGGCAACTCCATCTCCCAGAGCGCCTCCGCCACTTCGGCGGATTCGCCTGCCCGCGTGGCGTATTCGCGGGCCATCGTTCCGGCGAGCGACGACAACTCGACCACCATCTGCGACGAGAGGTCGAACTTCGCCAACTGGCCTGCGCGACCCAGCGTCGACGATTCGTCGCTCGTGAGGTCGACATTGGCACTCAACGACGCGGCGATGTCGCTGATGCGGTCAGCGCGGTCAGCCATCGACCCGAGTCGATCTTCGAAAGTGAGTTTGTTGATGCCAGAGCGCAGCTCGGCCAAGTCGACCTTGAGGTCGCTGTGATAGAAGAACGCGGCGTCTTCATAGCGGGCCCTCAACACCGACTCGTTGCCTGCCCGCACCAGATCATCGTCGCAGTCGCCGTTGGCGATCGTCACGAAGTGGGCCATGAGCGCACCGGAGGAGTCGCGTACTGGCAAATAGCGCTGGTGCTTGCGCATGACCGTGGTCAGGATCTGTTCGGGCACTTCGAGGTATTTCGGTCCGAACGAGCCCACGATGCCGTGCGGCTCCTCAACCAGGTTGGTGATCTCATCGATCAGTGCGGCTTCTGCTGCGACATCGATGCTGCCGCCGACCGATGCAGCTAGCGCCTGCGCCTGGTCGACGACCTGGCCGCGCCTCACCTGTGGGTCGAGCGTCAGCCCGCGCGACTCCAGCGTTGGTCTCAACTGTCCAGCCGAAGAGATCACGACGTGTGGGGTCGCATCAGTGCGCTGAATGTACGTCGTCCGCCCGGCCCGAAGTGCTGAAACCTCTACTGGCACAACTGTTTCTCCCCAGAGAGCCACGATCCAACGGATCGGTCGGCTATAGGCCAGTTGCGGGTCGTTCCAGCGCATATTCTTGTCGGCGCGAAGGCCGCCGACGACATCCGTGATGACCTGACGTGCTACCTCCAGCACTGGGCGCCCCTGCTCGGTCACCTTCACCGCGACATGTTCGACGCCGTCGAACTCGGCCCGTACCAACTCAGCGGGATCCACCTTTTGGCCGCGCGCGAAGCCGGCGCCAGCTTTGGTCGGCTCACCGTCGGAGTCGAAGGCCGCCGTGACTTTGGGGCCCTTGCGCAGCGACTCCGCGTCAGGCTCGTGGGCCGATAAGTCGCGGATCGTCGCAACAATGCGCCGCGGCGTCCCAACCACGTCGATCTCGCCGTGCTCGAGCCTGGTCTGGCCGAGGCCTTCGGTCAGCCCCGCACGTACCTGCTCGATGGCTTGCTCCACGACGTGCGGCGGCAACTCTTCGACCCCGATCTCGAGCGCGAGGTCCTGCGCATCCGAAGGCAACTCGCGCGGCGCGATCAGGTCAGCCTCGTCCGGTTCCGGCGACTGCACCGCCGACCCGACCTGGATCTGTGGCATCTCGCTCTTGAGCAACGGGAAGTCCAACTCCGCGCGGCGTTCGACCCACAACTGGCCGATATCCCGGGAGAGCCGCCGCATCGTGGAGAAGGCCTTAGCCCGCTCGGTCGTCGACATCGCGCCGCGCGAGTCGAGCACGTTGAAGGCATGCGAACTCTTCAGGACATAGGTCCACGCCGGGACCGGGAGCCGAGCGTCGATCGCGCGCTGAGCCTCGCGGACGTAGCGCTCGTAAAGATCTTGATTCGTGCTCACGTCGGCGTCATCGAGGTAGTAGCGCGACATCTCGTACTCGACCTGGCCGAAGACTTCCCCGTAGGAGACGCCCGGCGCGTACTCCATGTCCTTGAAGTGCGTCACGCCCTGCTGGGCCATCATGATGCGCTCGATGCCGTAGGTCAGCTCGACGCTCACCGGGTCAACATTTTGCCCGCCAACCTGCTGGAAGTAGGTGAACTGAGTGATCTCCATGCCATCTAGCCACACCTCCCAGCCAAGGCCCCACGCGCCGATGGCTGGGTGCTGCCAGTTGTCCTCAACGAAGCGCACGTCGTGGGCGCCGATATCGATGCCGAGCGCCTCAAGTGATTCGAGGTAAAGCTCCTGCGGGTTGCCCGGCTCGGGCTTCAGGATCACCTGGAACTGCGTGTGCGTCTGGAGCCGGTTGGGGTTCTCGCCATAACGGCTGTCGTCGGGTCGGACCGACGGCTCGACGTACGCCACCCGCCACGGCTCGGGTCCCAACACCCGCATGACAGTGGCGGGGTTCATCGTTCCCGCGCCGACCTCCGTGTTGTAGGGCTGGACCACCATGCAGCCACGGTCGGTCCAGAACTTCTGCAGGCGAATGAGGGCTTCTTGCACGGTCAGCACCCGCCAAGGCTACCCAGCACCAGCATCAGCACCACGGACCGGGCTTAGTATCCCGGCCATGGGGAAATTCGTGCCGTTGCGTGAGCGCACCGGATGGATGCGCTTCTGCTGCGTGGCGCTTCTGGTGGGGTCGCTTGGGATGCTGACTTGGTCGGCAATTCAGGCGGCCCGAACGTTTGCGTTTCAGCAGTCGAGCACCGAGGTCACGGGCACCGTCGTCGACGTCCGCCGATACGCAAGCGATCGCACCCGGTCGGGCCAGTCCAAGCATTGGACAAAAGACATCACGTTTGAATACGTCGTGCGCGACAACACCGAGCGTGGGGTCTGGGTGAATGACGACCGCAACTGGACCACGGGGCAACGACAGTCGCTTCTGGTCGACCCGAGCGAGCCAACAAAACCGCGACTAGCGGGCACCTGGGGCCTCTACCGCGACGCCTTTACCTACGCTGGCCTGGCCGTCGTCCTGGCGCTATGCGCCCCGCTGGTGTGGGCGGTCCTGGGCCATGTCAGGTCGCGTGGTCAGAGTCGGCGCTCCCACACCCGCAGGTAGCCCTCCGGCTCATATCCCAGATCGCGGTTCACCGCGAGCATGTGCGTGTTGTCATCAGCGTTCCAGGTGGGGATGCGCGCAACCTCCGGGCAGGCGTCCATCAACTCAAGCGCGGCTGCGGCCTTCAACCGCACGCCGAGTCGGTAGCCGCGGGCCTCGCGCAACACGAGGGTGTCTTGTTGGTACGCCAGGCTCGGGTCGTGCGCTGTGACGTGCAGGACGGTGAACCCCACCAGTCGTCCCGTGCTCAGGTCTCGCGCCACCACCGTCAGGATGCGGCGGCCCGAATCGACCGCCCACTGGCAGTCCCCCGCCACCCGGGCGGCATCCCACGCCTCTTCCTCCTGGGTCGTATCTCCTTGTGGCGCATCGGTACTCATGCGCTGCTCAAGCACCGCAAGATCGTCCAGCCACTCGGTCGGCGGCATCTCCCACGCAACCTCGATCGCGAACGCGGCGGCGTCCTCGACTCCCTCACCGCTCGCAAATATCTGCAGTGGCCCTCGAGGGGCTGGCAGCCTCATCACGCTGCGGGTCATGGTCTGCGCCGCGACGAAGTCATGTCGCGTCGCGAACTCCTCCCCGTGTTCGTCGTGGCCGCCGACCGTCCACTCGGTGTCGACACGAACGACCGTTCGCCCGTCACGTGATGCTGTCCCGAGCGCGTCCTCCAGCAATGCCGTTCCAACTCCCCGCCTGCGATGCCCCGGGTGCACTGCAAGCATGAGCAGCGCCAGGTGCGGGTTGTCCTTCGCGGGCATCGCCATGAAACACATGCCAGCCGCATGACCCTCGACCTCGGCCAATCGATCCACAAAGTGGTATGTGCCGCCACGTCGACGGCCACGCACCTCATCCTCGGTCCAGCCACTGTGCTCATCGCCCCAGATCGCCCGCGAGCTCTCGGTATGCATCTCGATCGCCGCGCGCAACCGAGCCTGCTGCTCCGGGTCCTCTGACAACGCATCAATGGGCACTACCTCGACGTGGCTCATAGGGCGAATCGTGGCAGTACGGCACCCAGTCCTCAAGGCATTTTCTTGCCTGGTGCAGCCCTGGCGCCGCCCGGCAACCCTGGACAGCCACCTCAGTCTGGGTATACGTTCGCAGGGCGGAATCATATTGGGCCTAAACGGAGTTGGCCCTTGAAGTCAGCGCTGTGATCACGGGCGGCACAGCGTCACCGCCGCGGAATCTGCGCCGTTCGCGACGTACCTCTTCGGAAGCGTCGCGGGGCTTCGCTGCCACGAAGCCAGAGCCGCGAAACCTGTACCAGGGCTTGATCTGCATGGAGATCTTCAATGGGTACATCACTTCGCAATGCTCGAAATGTCCTTGTCGCAGGAGCCTTCCTGTGTACCTCCCTCAGTGCGGCCGGGTTTGGGCTCCCGTCCGATGCCGCGACGGCGGGACCCCCGCCCGCCGGCCTTGCTGCCACGAAAATCGCCACCCAACCCCAAGCCAAGGCTGGGACGACTGGCTACAACGGCAAGAAGTGGTCGTCGGCCATTCTCGATCTCGAGATCGACGGAAACTCGCTGATCGCCGGCTACGGAGATTGGAACGCCAACTCCGACTCATATGGCGGCCCGAACGGTCGAACGGGAATCGTGCCGCTCAACCTGAGCACCCTGGCGTGGGGTCCGATCACCCACACCGGGACCGAAGCCAACTCGCTGATCCGTCGTATCAACGGGCACCTCTACGCGCCAACGACCGACCCCTCCCTCAACGGGCGCGGTGGGTACGCATCGAATAAGTCTGGTACGTGGGCGGTGTACGAGCCGGAACCAGTGGCCAGCACCGCCATCCACGTCTTCGACATCGTGGGCGTCGGCGCGAACGAGCTGTGGATGTTTGGCTCAACCAAGAACCCCGCAGACCCAAGCAACCCCGCAGGTCAGGCCACTGCGTGGCGCAGCACTGACGCTGGGCAGACGTGGAGTGTCGCGAAGAACGAAGGAAGCACTCCAGCATTCGGGGGTCGGGGATATGAGCGCTACTACTGGGGCGCCGCACTCGGCAACAAGGTCTTCACCCAGGCCACCAGAACCAGCCCGGCAACCCCGCTCTGGTCCTTTGACAGTGCGAAGTCTTCGTGGACGTCTATGCCTGCGAGCGCAGCGTGCCCCGGCTTCAGCAGCACCCAACCCAATATCGCGGTATTCAAGGCCGAGGCCGTGTGCGGCACAACCGCCACCTCGATCACGACCGGCATGCCCGTCTTCAACGGGTCGACCAGCCGGACGGTGCCCTGGCCTGCGGGCGAGCGCGGGGCGGTCGACTTCTACTCCGACGGGACCTCCTTCTACATCCTGACCCTTGATCGGTCCGGCGACGGGAGGCAGAGCATCTATCGCGCATCGACGCTCAACGGTTCGTGGACTGCCATGGGCTCCTTGCCCAGCAACGGGCAGAACTACCGCACGCTGGCAGTCAAAGGAAACACCGCCTATGTCGGCACCGCGACTGCCGACATCTTCCGCGCGCCCCTCGGAGGCTGATCCGCACCAAGGGCCGACGGAACAGGCGCGCTCAGC
The DNA here is from genome assembly GCF_000376825.1 of Demetria terragena DSM 11295. Lineage (NCBI taxonomy): Bacteria > Bacillati > Actinomycetota > Actinomycetes > Micrococcales > Dermacoccaceae > Demetria > Demetria terragena. Next base: position 179,409 of record NZ_AQXW01000001.1, read on the forward strand.
CCGGCGTTGCACCACACATGATGCTTCCCTTTAGCCGCCGGACCTCCATGATCTCTCGCGACGAGGCTCTTCCGGGCCGGGCGGAACCGCTTCCGGGGATTCCGGTCACTCACGAGGTCCTTGGCACGCCGCTGCACGGTCCCTGGCCGGAGGGCACCCAGGTGCTCTACGTCGCCATGGGGTGCTTCTGGGGCGCCGAGCGCATCTTCTGGCAGCGTCCAGGTGTGGTGACCACCGCTGTTGGCTACATGGGTGGGTTCACCCAGAACCCGACCTACGAAGAGACCTGCTCCGGACGCACGGGCCACACTGAGGCCGTCCTGGTTGCGTACGACCCGAAGCAGACTTCACCGGAGTTGTTGCTGAAGTCGTTCTGGGAGAACCACGACCCAACCACCCTCAACCGGCAGGGCAACGACCGCGGGACGCAGTATCGGTCCGCGATCTACTGGTCGACTGCGGAGCAGGAGAAGGCCGCCAACACCACCCGTGAGGCGTTCCAATCTGTTCTGAACGAGCGCAACCTCGGCGAGATCATGACTGAGGTGCGCAGTGCAGAGGACGCAGGCGAGTTCTTCTACGCCGAGGACTACCACCAGCAGTACCTCTACAAGAACCCAGGCGGCTACTGCAACCACGGCCCCAACGGCTTGACCTGCCCGGTCGGCATCGCGCGTCAGGACGAACTGCCAAGCCAGAATTCAGTGCTCGGTTCTGATTGACCGGGCCAGTAAACTCACACCGCTACACATCGCCGGTTTCGGCATTGCCGCGGCAAAATGGCACCTGTGGTGCGATCACAGCGTCGAACGGCCCTCGCGGCCGCAGTCACTCTTGCGTTGGGGCTGTCGGCATGCACTGGCGACGGGTCGAGCCCAGCCACCAGCACGCCGTCGCCGAGTCCTGACACCTATCGGCTGAGTAATCCCTGCCCGAAGTCGCCAGGATCCACCAAGGTCACCGTTGATATCGCGACCAAGGCCGTGGCGGACTCGGCGCTGCCCGGCTGGCAAGCCGCCGACATCGGCGCGAGCACCAAACTCTCCGATAACCGCATTGCCTGGGTCTTCGGGGACACGGTCCGAACGGACAAGTACGTCCCGAAGGTCGTCGCGAACTCGATGTTGCTGTCCTCCGGGTTATGCGTGTCCCAACTACGGGCGCCCTACGACGGCCCGATCATCCCGGACGTCAGCGACTCCGTGGTCTATTGGCCCATGTCCGCTGCACGCCTCGACCCACGCCAGATACCGCAGACGGCCAAAGACAAGTCCGTCAGCGACGTCATCATCGTTTTGGCCGGGCGCATCAAGCGCGGGGGTAGCGGCGATGGTTTCGACTTCACCTACCTCGGAACCTCCGCCGCCGTCTTCTCCGTGAAGGCAGGTCAGGCCCCCCGCCTCGTCACCATCGAGCGCATCACCCCGGACTCTCAAGACACTCACCAAATCAACTGGGGATCCGCGGCCCTGGTCGATGGACCCTGGTATTACGTCTACGGCAGCCGCACCACACCGAACAAGTACGCCTTCGGGCGCGAACTGTACGTCGCCCGCGTTCCTGTCGCGAGCCCCGATCGCCGGTCTCAATGGCGCTACTGGAACGGCTCTGAATGGCAAAAGGACCGTAGCGAAGTCCGCGCCATCGTCCCGGCCAGCGTCGGTGTCTCCCAAACCCTCTCCGTCTCCCGTATCGGCGGACGCTACGTCATCGTCTCCAAGAAGGGCGGAGACCTCGGCGACTACGTCTATGCCTGGGCCTCTCGCTCACCGACTGGACCCTGGAATGGCAAGAAAGGCGTACGAGCCCCCTTCGGCAAAGGCAAGAAGCTGCAGTACGCACCGCTGGCCCACCCCAGCGTTCCGCTCCGATCCGGGAATCTACTCATCTCGATATCCCAGAACACCACAGATTTCCAGCGGCTATTGGACACCCCCAAGACGGTCGGACGCCCCGTCTTTGAGGAGGTCGAACTGCCCCCGGCCAGTCCATGACCCTCTCCCTACCGAGGTTAGGCACACCACGGCTAGGCAAGCCAAAGCACGCTATCGCACTGTGTTCTAGCGGATTATCCTCGGAAGCATGAAGATCACACCAGACCTCGAAAAGCCCTTCAACGACCAGATCACCCTCGAGCTCCAGGCCTCCGCGGTCTACCGTCAGCTCGCGATCGAGATGGAGATCCGCGATCTCCCGGGCATGGCCTCATGGCTGCGCGCGCAGTCAAACGAGGAAATCGTCCACGCCGACAAGTTCATCGACCACGTGTCCGACCGCGGTGGACGTCCAGTCATCGGTTCGCTCGACGCACCGAACATCACTGCGACCACCCCGTTGGAAGTCTTCAAGGCAGCCCTCGCCCACGAGGAGAAGGTTTCCGAAGCTATCCGCGAGTTGTACCGCGCTGCCGACTCGGCCGGCGACCTTGACTCCCGCCCGTTGCTCAACTGGTTCATCCAGGAGCAGGTCGAAGAAGAGGCCAGCGTCGGCGAGATCGTAGGACGTCTCGAGCTCATCGGCGAAGACGGCCCCGGCCTCCTGCGCATGGACGCCGAGCTCGGCGGTCGCAATGAGACCTCCGGCGAATAAGGACAACCGCCTTAACGGGTGCTGCTGATACCCGAAGGACCGGTGAAGGGCTCGACCTGATTCAGGTCGAGCCCTTCACCTATATCCCTCGCACGCTGCCTGCTCCCAGGCGCAGCGGCAAACGTCGGGACCATACATACGACAACGCGGGAAGGATAATCCTGAGTCAAACTCAGGAATCCTTCCCGCGTTGCGGAATGGTAGTCCGGCGGTGTCCTACTCTCCCACACTCTACCGAGTGCAGTACCATCGGCGCTGGAGGGCTTAGCTTCCGGGTTCGGAATGTGACCGGGCGTTTCCCGCTCCGCTATAACCGCCGTAACACTATGAAACTGTTTCACCAACATTCCTCTCAAACCCGTGTTCCCGCGTACGGGGGGTTTGGTGTTGTGGTGTGTTGTTTCAGATATTGTATAGTGGACGCGTATTCATGCTTTGTTTTGTTCTTATGGTTAATTATGGTCAAGTTATCGGCTTATTAGTACCGGTCAGCTACACACATTACTGTGCTTCCAC